>NZ_MEHK01000002.1:300000-573861 GCF_001746425.1 Streptomyces subrutilus
CCAGTACGGCGGCGGCGGCCTGCACGATCGCGTACCGGTCGCTGAGGATCACGACGGCCGGATCGGTCAGCGCGGCCCGGGTGGCGGGCAGGGCCGCGCACTCGGTGCGCAGCGCCCGCAGTTCGCCCACGAAGCCCTCGGCGAGGTCGCTGAGGACGGCCATCTGGCCGCCGACGCCCCGGGTCGCGGCCAGGCGGCCGGCCGAGCCGATGAGCGAGGCGGACAGGAAGTCCTCGCCGCTGGCGATGCCGAGCAGCCGGTAGTCGAGCGCGGGCAGGGTCGCCCCGCTGCGGAACAGCTCGGGCGGCGGCTCCTCCGCGAGGAACCAGGAGCGCTCGGCGAGGGTGCGCAGCTGGGGGACGATGACGGCGTGGCAGGCGGCCGTGCCGGCGTGGCCCAGGCCCGCGACGGGCAGGTCGCGCATCAGCTTGTCGACGGACCCGTACTGCGGGCTGCCGTGCTCGTAGCCGTGCGCGCCCAGCACGGTGGCGAGTTCCTCCAGGCTTTCGCGCAGCAGGTCCGGCACCACGTACTTGACGGCCGCGGCCAGGATGTGGGCGCGCTCGGGCAGCAGGCTGAGCGAGCGCAGCGCGACGGTGGCCATGCTGTCGCAGGCCAGCAGGTCGGCGAAGACCCCGGCGAGCGGCTTGTGCCAGCGCTTGGCCACGGGGGTGCTGCGTCCGGTGGACGCGGCGCGCACGGCCGAGCGCAGCACGGTGTCGGCGGCCGCGATGGCGACGCCGGGGATGAGGCAGCGGTTGACCTGGAAGGTGCGCAGGGCCAGCGAGACGCCTTCGCCGGGGCTGCCGACCAGGGCGTCCTGGGGGACCGGGCAGCCGGTGAACTCCAGGCCGGAGAAGATGCCGCCGCGCATGCCGGGGGTGGGGACGCGGGGCAGGTGCCGGATGCCCCCGGCGGGCAGTTCCGCGGGGTCCAGAAGCAGGACGGAGTGGCTGCGGGGGCCGCGTTCGGGCGCGGTGCGGGCGTAGACCACGTACGCGCCCGCCCGCGACGCGTTCATGATCACGTCCTTGCGGCCGTCGAGGGTGTGGCCGCCGCGCGGGTCCGGGGTCGCGACGAGCTCGTCGCGCAGGATGGCGTTGGCGTGGGCGAGTTCGTGGTGGACGATCGAGGCCCGTCCGCCGCCCAGCAGCAGGTCCGCGGTCCGCTCGCGCTGGCGTGCGGTGCCGGCGGCCCAGACCGCGGCGGTCGCGAACAGCGAGGTGATGCCGAAGCCGAAGCCGAGCGCCAGGTCGCGGCGGAAGACCGGGCGCAGCACCTTGGCGAGCAGGTCGGCGCGGGTGAGGCGGCCGCCGAACTCGGCCGGCACGAACTCGGCCGCGAGCCCGGTCCCGATCAGCAGCCGTTCGGTGGCGGCCGGGAGCTCCCCGCGGGAGTCGGCGGCGCACAGCGCGGCGATCCCGTGCGGGTTCGCGGGGTCGTGGGGGGCTCCGAGGAGGGCCTCCAGCCGGGCCGCCCGGCGCAGCGCCGCCGCCTCGTGGGACGCGGAGGCGGTGGCGGGCGTGGCCTGCGGGTGGTCCGGGGCATGCAGGGAGGTGGTCATGATGGCGTCGATCAACTCCCGTTCAGAGGGTCCGGATGGTGGATTCCGCGTGCCGCTTGGCGAGGTTCAGGACGGTGGCGCTCTGTCCGGCGAGCAGTTCGCGTACGTGGTGCCGCGCCTCCTCGATGCCGGCGCCCGGGCCCAGGACCGCCCGGGCGGCCTCCTCGCGCAGCAGCACGTTGTGCCGGGCGAGGACGGTGACGCCCGTCTCGTCGGGGAGCACCGACCATTCCCCGGTGTGCGCCTCCAGCAGCAGCGGGGTCCGCGTCTGCTTGTGGACGATCCGGAAGGCGTGCGGGAAGCAGATCCGCACCTCCTGCGTGGTCTGCGTGGCCCGGTCCGGTCCGGACACGGTGTCCATCGAGACCACCTGCACACCGGGCCGCTCCTCGGCGACGTCGGCGCGCGCGACGTGCGGGACCTGGCCGGGCCAGTCGGCGATGCCGTAGAGGAAGTCGTAGACGAGTTCGGCGGGCCCCTTGACGCGGACGGACTCCTCGACCGTCAGCAGCAGGGAGTCCAGGGCGGTCCAGCGCTCGGCGGTCTCCTTGAGCCGCGCCAGCTCGGCCCGGCTGTTGTCGTCCGTCGCCCGCTCCACCCAGGACAGGTCCTCGGGCCGGTCGTCGGCGACGGTGAACTCGTGGTCCAGCGTCAGCCGGGAGCGTCCGGCGCCCCGCGCCTCGACCGACCAGCGGCCGCCCAGCGACAGGGCGGGCCCGGCCGGGACCTCCTGGTGGAAGTCGATGCGGTGGGCCTGCGGGTCCAGGGTGCGGCGCGACAGCCAGGACTTGACGGTGCCGTTGGCGGTCACCCACATCTGGAACCGGTCCCGGACCCCGTCGAAGTCGAGCCGTTCGACGTGGATGCTCGGCGGTACGAACAGCGGCCACTGGGTGGTGTCCGCGATCAACCCGTAGACGACGCCCGCCGGCGCCGCCACGTCCACCGCGTACGTCCTGCGGTGTACTCGCTCACCCGTCATCGGCTCAACCTCTCTCGCTGGCTCTCGAGACTGACAAGATCCGCCGGAGAGCCGCTCGAATCCCTCTCGACCTCCAGGGCCTCTCGAGGTTCCCGGCGGCCGGGCGGCCGGACGCGAAAATCCGAGGCCGCCGCGTCCTCGTCAGGAGGGGCGACGACCTCGGAGCTGGTGCACGCGCGCCGGCCGGGCGCTGCGAACCGCACGGCCGGGACGGGGGTGGGCCGGGCCGTACGGATCACGGCGGGTTCGGTGACACCCGCTGGTCGACACGCTCTCCCGGACGGCCGGAGAGGCGGCGGAGATCCGGTCGAGGCCGCGTCGAGCGGGCGCCCGCCGGGACGGGTCCGGGGTTTCGCCCGGCCGCCGCGCCCGGCACCCTGGAACGGGTCATCGGACATGACCGGGAACGATCAAGAGCGGCGAGCGGAGAAGCAATGAACGGGCCCAGCGGCGATCCGGAGTGGTTCCGCGTCTTCAGTCCGGCCCCCGACGCGGCCGTGCGCCTGGTCTGCCTGCCCCACGCGGGCGGCTCCGCCAGCTTCTACTTCCCCGTCGCCAAGGCGCTTTCGCCCTCGGTCGAGGTGCTGGCCGTGCAGTATCCCGGCCGCCAGGACCGGCGCATGGAGCCCCTGGTCGAGGACATCGGCACCCTCGCCGACCGGATCGCCGAGGAGCTCACGGCCTACCGGGACACGCCCCTGGCCCTCTTCGGGCACAGCATGGGAGCCGTCACCGGCTTCGAAGTCGCCCAGCGCCTCGAAGCGCGCGGGGACGGGCTCGTCGAGCTGTTCGTCTCGGGGCGCCGGGCCCCCTCGGCGAGCCGCGCCGAGCGCTGGCACGACGCGAGCGACGCCCAGCTGGTCGCCGAGATCAAGTCCCACCGGGCGGCGGGGTCCGAGCTGCTGGACGACCCGGAGATGCGGGCGATGCTGCTGCCGACGATCCGCGCCGACTACAAGGCGGTGGAGACGCACGTCTACCGCCCCGGAGCCGCCGTGCGCTGCCCGGTGACGGCCTTCACCGGGGACGCCGACCCCAAGGTCACCGTCGACGAGGCGCTGGCCTGGCGGGACCACACCTCGGGCGACTTCCACTCGGAGGTCTTCACGGGCGGCCACTTCTACCTGAGCGACCACACCGCCGCCGTCCTGCGCACCGTGTCGGCGCGGCTGACCGCCTCGCTCGCCGGCGCCGTCTGACCGCCGGGGGGCGGTTTCAGACGACGCCGGCGGGCTCGCGTACCCGTACGGCCTCGGCACCCAGCGGGGCCACCGCCCGGCGCAGGATCGCGCCGGTCAGCGAGGCGCCGCCGGCGGCGAAATAGCCGTCGGGCCGGATCAGCACCCAGCCGCCGGGCACCAGGCCGAGCGCCCGGCGCAGCCGCCCGTCCGGGTCGGGCAGCGCGCCGGGGCCCGCGCCGGGCTCCCCGCCGACCGTCCGCACCGACAGCCACGCCCCGTACCCGGCCGCGGCCTCGGCGGACGCCGCCGCGGCGGCGTCCGGGCCGCCCGCTGCGCACAGCAACGACCAGCGGGTGTCGCGCAGTTCCTCCTGGAGGGCGTCCGCGCCCGGGTGGCCGGGGAAGCGGGCGGCGGCGGCCGAGGCGCGGCTGCCCGCCGGGGTCCCGCTGCCGGGGTCCGGGAGGGTCAGCGAGGAGTCGGGGTAGGCCAGGCGCAGCCCGGACATACCGCCGAGCACCTTGCGCTGGATGGCCCGGCGCAGCGGCGGCACGTTGCGCACCACACCCATGACCACCGGCAGCATCAGCCCGGCCATGACGTTCTTGAACTGGACCAGGAAGGTGGCCGTGCGGGTGCTGCCGAGCAACGCCTTGCCCACCGGCACGCGCTCCTCGCCGTAGGTGTCGAGCAGTTCGCGCCCGGCCCAGCCCTGCTCGACCTGGGCGAGCTTCCACGCCAGGTTGTAGGCCTCCTGCACACCGGTGTTCATGCCCTGCCCGGAGGCGGGGCTGTGCACGTGGGCGGCGTCACCGGCGACGAAGCAGCGGCCCTCGTGCATCCGCGGCACCATGCGCTGCTGGAAGGTGAAGACGGAGGTCCACTGCGGCTCCCCCACGCGCACGCTCTGTCCGAGCCCCGCGCTGAGCTTGGTGCCGAAGCGGCTCGCGACGCCGCCCGCCGCGTCCCCGGCGGGCGCGGTGTCCAGCAGCCGCCAGTGCCCCTCGCGGCTGTAGGGCACCATCATCATGGCCTGCCGGCCGGTGTGCACCCAGTAGATGCTGTCCTGTGCGAGGCCGGTGACCACCGGCGCGTCGGCCAGTTCCCAGGTCTCGCTGGACTCGCCGAGCAGCGGCAGCTCCAGCTGTTTGCGGACGGTGCTGTGGCCGCCGTCGCAGCCGATCAGCCAGGGGACCTCGTACTCCTCCCGCGTGCCGTCGGCCCGTTCCAGGCGGGCCCGCACCCCGGCGGGGTCCTGGGAGAGGCCGGTGAGCCGCACGCCCCATTCGACGCGGACGCCGAGCCGGGCCACGGCCTCGCGCAGCACCGCCTCGGTGCGGGTCTGCTCGATGATGACGGTGTACGGGTAACGGGTGGGCATGGAGGCGTAGTCGGCGTCCAGCCGCACCAGCTTGCGCCCGCGCGCGAACATCGTGAAGGCGCGGTTGCGGCGCCCGGCCTCGATGACGGGTGCCACGACGCCCATCTGGTCGAAGGTCTCCAGGGTGCGCGGGTGCACGGCCACCGCGCGGCTGGTGCGGGCGGGCCCCTCGGCCCCGTCGATCAGCCGCACCCGCAGGCCCCTGCGGGCCAGTTCGTGGGCGGCCGTCAGACCGACCGGCCCGGCGCCGACGACCAGGACCTCGGCGGCCCCGTTCCGCGTCCGGGGGCGGGCCGCGTCCCCGGTGCGGTCAGACATGGCTGCCGGCCTCGTCCGAGTGGGCACCCTCGGGGGCGGTCACCAGCTCCGCGGCGGCCGGGAGCCGGTTCACACGGCCGAGGACGGTCATCTTGTCGATCAGAGTCACCATGAGGGTCTCCGGGCATCGGGGGGACGGGGGCGGGGCGGGGGCGGCGGTCCGGTATCAGGCGTACGTGCCGTCCTCCTGCAGGCGGGCGCCCGACTCGACCACCTCGAAGAGGCCCGGCTCCGGCTTGGCGAGCGCGGCCAGCGGGGCGACGAGCGAGCGGAACTCCGCACTGCTCACGGCGGCCTGGTGGGCGGCCGGGTCATCCCAGTGGGCGACCTCGACGAAGACGCCGGGCTCGCTGAGGCTGCGCAGGGTCTGGTTGCCGATGTGGCCGGGCTGGGAGCTCATGAACGCCGTGATCGCCTCCTTGGCGGCCAGGAACTCGTTGATGTCGCCCTGCACGGTCAGCTTGTTGATGAAGGTGGGCATGGTCTCTCCTCGTGGATCTGCGGGTGGGCGTGAAGACGGTGGGCGGTGGGGCGCGGGGGTCAGGCGGCGGCCTCGGCGGCCGCCCGCTCCTGGAGGGTGCGGCGCAGTCCGCGGCGCTCCGGCTTGCCGATGGGCGTGCGCGGAACGGAGTCGACGACCTCGACGCGGCGGATCTGCTCGAAAGGGGCGAGCCGCTCGTTGGCCCGCACCACGATCGAGTCGACGAGGTCGAGCAGTCCCGGGGCGGTCGGCTCGCGCAGCACGATGCCCGCCCACACCAGGGCTCCGTGGACGGGGTCGGGCCAGCCCACGACCACGCAGTCGGCGACGCGCGGGTCGTCCGCGAGGATCCGCTCGACGGCGGTCGGGGAGACCAGTTCGTTGTCGTACTTGAAGACGTCGCCGAGCCGGTCCACCAGGAACAGCACCCCGTCCGGGGTGACGTAGCCGACGTCGCCGGTGGAGAACCAGCCCTCGGCGTCCAGGTGCCCCCGCTCGTCGTCGCCGAGGTATCCGGTCATCACCTGCGGCCCGCGGATCTGGACCTCGCCGGTGCTGTACACGTCGACGGGCGCCCGGGAGGCGAGGTCGACGATCCGGCACTCGGTGCCCGGCACGGGGGCGCCGACCGAGCCGGTCAGCGGCTGCCCGGGGTCCTGGCTGTGGGCGAGCGGGGAGAGTTCGGCCATGCCGTAGCCCTGGACGACGGGGACGCCGAGCCAGCCCTGGAGCTGCCGGGTGGCGGCCGGGGACAGCGCCGTGCCGCCGGACAGGACGGCCTGCAGGCTCAGCCCGGCCGGCGGGGCGGGCAGGCCGGCGCCGTCCTCCTCGCCGGGGCGCAGGGCCGCGGCGAGCCGGTGCAGGCGGGCCGGCAGCCCGTAGAAGTGCGTGGCGCCGGCCCGGGCGGCCAGCTCGAGCGCGGCCACCGGGGCCGGGTCGGCGCACAGCACCTGGCGGGCGCCCGCGTAGATCGCCGAGTTGAGGTGCATGACGTGGTAGAGCGGCAGGTGGTTCAGGGTCACGCTGTCGCTGCCCAGCCCGTGCGCGTGGGCGGTCTGGGCGGCGTTGGCCACCAGGTTGCGGTGGCTGAGGCGGACTCCGCGGGGCAGGCCGGTGGTGCCCGTGGTGAACTGGATGCAGGCGTCGGCGGACAGGTCGGCGCCCCCTTCGCCGGAGCCGTGTGCGGCGCGCCGGCCCCCGGGCACCCGGTCCAGGGCGAGCGCCACCGGCACGGTGTCCGCGGGCACCACCCCGTCGGGCGCGTCGGTGACCAGGATCTCGGCGAGGGCGGGCAGCCGTTCGCGCGCCTTGACGAGCAGTTCGGCCGTCGCCGTCGGGACCAGCGCCACCTCGACCTCGGCCGCGGCGCAGACGTGCACCAGCCCGGCCTCCTTGATCAGCGGGTTGACCAGGACGACGGTGTTGCCGCTGCGGACGGTGCCGTAGTAGGCGGCGGCGAAGTCCGCGTCGAGGACGTTGGCGACGCCGACCCGGGCGCCGCGGCGGCCGAGCCGCTGCTCCAGGTAGGCCGCGTACCGGTCGGCCCGGTCGTCGAGCTCGGCGAAGGTGACCTCGTCCTCGCCGGCGGCGACGGCGCAGCCGCCGGGGTCGCGGACGGCGGCCCGGCGCAGCAGGGCGTCCAGCGGGAGTTCGGGATACGTGAAACGCGGCACGGTCTTCCTCACTGGTCGGGCGGGTGGCGGTCGGTCCGGGGACGGGGGGTCCGTGGGCTGGTCGGTCTGTTCGCGGCCGGTCTGTTGGCGGCCGGTCTGTTGGCGGCCGGTCTGTTGGGCGGCCGGCCGGTCCCTCGGCCGCCGTCTCGGCCGGCCGGGCGGTGCGCCGGCGGGCGGCTGTGGGGGAGCGTCGGGTACCACCGTCGGCTTCCGTGCTCGAAGAAGCTTCGAAGCGTGCTCAAGCCGCGCCACAGCACGGGTCTGGATGGTTGTCGGGCGGTGGCCGCAGACGGCGGCCGCCACGCGTGCGACGGACGGGCGCCCGAGGAGTCGGGCCGGTGCCCGCCCCCGCCCGGCCGTCCGCGTGACCTCGCACTACGCACTACCCGGAACCCCCGCCGGGGGTGCCGCGCCCGGCCCGCCGGGCCGGAAGGCGGCGAGCCCCGCGGCGCTGATCGCCGAGGAGGCGTTGACCCGATGGTGACGACGGTACTCATGGACGAAGCCGGGACCGCGGCCCCGCTGACGGCGGACCCCGACCCCGAGCACAGACCCGGACCCGAGCCGGAGCCGGACGCCGTCCCGGCGCTGCCCCGTCCGGCCGGCCCGGGCCCCCTGCGCTTCGCGGCCTCACCGGGACAGGAGGCGCTGTGGGCCGGACTGGCGCACCGGGCCCGCCCGCCGGTGGTGACCGGGGCGCTCCGGCTGACGGGACCCCTGGACGCCCAGGCCCTGGCGGCCGCCTGGCGGGACGTCGCCGGCCGGCACGAGATCCTGCGCAGCCACTACCGCGTGCACGAGGGCCGGCTCACCCAGGTCGTCGCCGCGCCCGCCGACGCGCCCGTGCCGGGGCCGCCGGCCGAGGTCCGGCCCTCGCAGGCGGCCGCGGCCGTCGCGGCGGAGCGGGAGCGGGCGTTCGCCCCGGCGCGCGAACCGCTGGCGCGGCTGCGGCTGCTGCGCCAGGGGCCGGGGGACCACGTCGCCGTCTTCGTCCTCCACGAACTGATCGCCGACAGCGCCGCCCTCGGCCTGCTCGTCACGGAGCTCGCGGCCGCCTACCGCGGCGGGCCGGCGGAGCGGCCCGCCCTCCAGTACGCCGACCTCGCGGCCTGGCAGCAGCAGCGCGCCGCGCAGGGACGCCTCGACGAGAGCACCGAGTACTGGCTGCGCCGGCTCAACGGCGCGGAACCGGCCGTCCTGCCCTGGGACCTGAGCGCGCCCGGCGCCCCCGGGCGCGTTCCCGGCGCCGGGCGGGCGCTGTCCTTCCCGCTGCCGCAGGAACTGTCCGCGAAGGTCGCCGATGCCGCGCGCCGGCACCGGGCGAGCGTGCAGGTGGTGGGCCTGGCCGCCTTCCAGCTGCTGCTGGCCTGCTGGTCGGGCCAGCGGGACATCAGCGTCCGCGGGCCCGTCCCCGAGCGCGGGCGGGGCGGGCAGCGGCGGATGCTGGGGCCGCTGTCCCGCGCGGTGGTGCTGCGGGCCGACCTGACCGGCGCGCCCGCCTTCGGCGAGGTCGTCGACCAGGTCCGGCACACCAGCGCCTGGGACTTCGCGCACCACGAGGTGCCGCTGGAGCCGGTCGCCGCGCAGCTGCGCCGGCCGCGGCTGGTGGAGCAGCTGGGCGAGGTGCAGTTCGGCGCCGGACCGGGCGCCGACGGGCCCCGGTGGGGGGCCGCCTCCTGGGGCGGCCGGCTGCGCGCCGAGCCGTTCACCTCCGCTCCCGCCCCGGCGGCCCGGCCCCTGAGCCTGCTGCTGCGGCACGACGAACGCGCCGCGCACTGCGTGTTCACGTACGACGTGTCCGTGTTCTCCGAGGCCCGCATCCGCCAACTGCGCGCCGACTACTTCGGACTCCTCGGCGATCTCGCCGACCACCCGAAGGCCCGCTTCCGCTGACGGGCCGCGCGGACGCCCGCCGCTTCCGCTGACGGGCCGCGCCCACGGCCCCGCCCGGCGCGCACGGGCGGCCCCGGGCAGCCCCCGGTCAGCCCGTCCGGTGCGCCGCCGCCGCGGTGAACAGATCGGTCCGGACCGCCACCGGATCGGTCCCGTAGGCCACCTTGCGCGTGATCTTCCCCCCGATGGGGGTGCGGGTGACCAGCCCGGCGGCGCGGGCCAGCGCGAACCGGGCGACCGCCCCGTCCGCCCCGAACATCGCGCGCGCCTGCATCCGCTGCATCCGGTGGACCGCGGCGGCCGCGGCCGCCCGGCGCCGGGCGTACGGTTCCAGGTCCGCCCGCGTGACCGCCCCCCGGCCCAGCGCCTCCACGAGCACGGGGTGCAGGGCGGCGGCGTCCTGGAGGGCGAGGTTGATGCCCTGGGCGCCGATCGGGCCGTGGGTGTGCGCGCTGTCCCCGATCAGGACGAGGCCGTCGCGGGTCCACTCCTCGGCGTGCGAGGCGAAGACGTCGAGCAGGGTGAGCCCGCTGAGTGAGGTGAGCTGCTCGTGCAGCAGGTCCGCGAACTGCGGCAGGACCCGCGCCAGTTCGTCCCGTATCTCCTCGATCCCCCGGCCCGGCCGGCTCCAGCCGCCGTGCGGCAGGGTCCAGCCGATGCGCAGCCGGTCCGGGTGGCTGTCCTGGACCAGGACCGCGCTGCCCGCGGCCCGGTGCACCCTGACCTTCCCGGTGGCCCGGCCGGGCGCGTGCAGGGAGAACCACACCACGTCGTGGGCGAAGGAGTCCGAACGGCCCGGCCCGATCCCGGCCAGGGCGCGGGTCTTGGAGAACCGGCCGTCCGCGCCGACCACGGCCAGGGCCCGGACGGTGACGGGCTCGCGGTCGGGCCCCCGCACCACGACCCCGGTGCACGGGCTGCCGGGCTTCTGCTCCAGCAGCGCCGACACCCGGTGGCCCTCCAGGTGGGTGAAGCCGGGCAGCTGTCGGCAGGCGTCCAGGAGTTCGGCGAGCAGATGGGGCTGCGGCAGCGCCAGCAGGTGGTCGTACGGGACGGGCAGCCGGCCGTAGTCGATGTCCAGCAGCACCCGCTCCCGCTCCAGCACCTGGAAGCCGGACAGGGCGAGCGAGCCGCGGGCCCGCGCGGCTGCCAGGACGCCGAGCTCGTCGAGGATCCGCTGGCCGCCCGGCTGCAGGATCTCGCCGTGGAACTCCCGGCGCAGGGCGGTGGAACGCTCGACCAGCGTCACGCGGACGCCGGAGCGCAGCAGCATGAGCGCCAGTGCCAGCCCGGCGGGCCCGGCGCCGACGACGCACACGTCGGTCCCGGTCTCGGCGGCGGCGGTGGCGGGGCACGGATCGGGGTGGTCCATGGGGGTGTCCCTCCGTCGTGGGTCGGTCCGGCCGGCCGGGTCAGGCGGTCCCCGGCCGGGTCAGCACGAGCGCGCTCTGGAACCCGCCGAATCCGCTGCCGAGGGCCAGCACCGCGCTCGTGTGCTGCTGCCGGGCGGTCCCGGGGACGTAGTCGAGGTCGCACTCCGGGTCCGGCACCCGCAGGTGCGCGGTGGGCGGCACCGTGCCGTACTCGATCGCCAGGGCGCCGGCGGCGGCCTGGAAGGCTCCGACGGCGCCGAGGGGGTAGCCGGTCATCGAGGCGATCGCGCTGACCGGTACGTGGCGGGCGTGCCGGCCCAGGGCACGCTTGATGGCCGCGGTCTCGTGCCGGTCGCTCTGCCGGGTGCCCGAGCCGTGCGCGCTGACGTACTCGACGGCGGACGGGTCCAGCCGGGCCTCGTCGAGCGCCGCCCCGATCGCCGCGGCCAGTTCGGTGCCGTCCGGGCTGAGCCCCGTCATGTGCTGGGCGGAGGCCCGGCTCGCGTAGCCGGAGAGCTCGGCGTAGACGCGGGCGCCGCGCCGGCGGGCCCGCTCCCGCTCCTCCAGGACCAGGACGGCCGCGCCCTCGCCGAGCACGAACCCGTCACGGGTCCGGTCGAAGGGACGGCCCGCGCTGGACGGCTCGGCGTTGCGCCGCGAGGTGATGCGCACGGTGTCGCAACAGGCCATGACGACGGGGGAGATCGGGGCCTCGGAGGCCCCGGCCAGCACGACGTCCGCACTGCCCTCGCGGATCAGCTCGGCCCCGTGGCCGAGCGCGTCCAGGCCGGCCGTGCAACCGCCTGCGACGAACGAGACGGGGCCCTGCGCCCCCGCGTCCCGGGCCACTTCGGCGGCCAGCGAACCGGGTACGAAGTAGTCGTACAGGTGGGGCACGGCCCGGGCGGGGTCGACCAGCCAGCGGGCGCCGATGTTGCTGGCGACGGCGTACTCCAGGCTCAGTTCGGCGGCGCAGCCCAGCGCGCTGCCCAGCGCGACCCCGGTGCGCAGCGCGTCGAGCCCCGGTCCGGCCCCGCTGTCGGCGAGCGCCTCACGGGCGCCGGCCAGCGCGAACTGCGTCACCCGGGCGAGGTCCGCGGCCCGCGCGGCGCTCAGCCCGTGCTCCCGGGGGTCGAAGTCGATCTCGGCGGCGATGCGCGAGCGCATCGGCCTCGCGTCGAAGGAGGTGACCGCGCGGGTGGCCGAGCGGCCCGCGGTCAGCATCGACCAGAAGCCCTTGGTGCCGCCACCGCCCGGAGCGACCACCCCGATACCGGTGATGACCACGCGCCTCAACGCCCGGACCGCCCCACCGTCCGGCACGCCTGCCCGAGCAGTCTCGGCAGCTCGCCGTCGCGTACGAAGAAGTGCCCGCCGGGCACGGTGCGGGACTCGAAGCCCGCCGTCGTCCAGTCGCTCCAGCCCCGCAGCACCTCGGGCGGCCCGACCGGGTCCTCCTCGCCGGCGACGGCCAGCAGCGGGACGGGCACCGGACCGCCGGTGGCCGGGTCCAAGGCGGCGGCGCGCAGCGCGGCGGCCAGCCGCAGGTCGTCGCGGAGCACGGGCAAGACGAAGCGGTGCCACACGTCGGGGGCGACCCCGGGGGGCACGCCGTCGAAGCCCTCGAGGACGCGCACCAGTTCGTCGTCGGGGGCGTCGGCCGCGAAGGCCACCCCGCCGACGGCGTGGGGCGGCGGCACGGCGCCTGTCACCAGCAGCGCGGGCAGCGGCAGTCCCGCCTCGTGCAGCGCGCGGGTGAGCGTGTAGGCGATGAGGCCGCCGAGGCTGTGCCCGTACAGGACGTACGGTCCGGGCGGCTGCTCCTTGAAGAGCTCGCGCAGGTCGTCGAGGAGGGCCTCGCGGGTGGTCACGCGCGGCTCGCGGCGCCGCCCGTCACGGCCGGGCAGCAGCTGGGGCTGGGGGTTCACGCCGGGGCCGAGCAGTTCGCCCCAGCGGTGGAAGGCCGAGGTCCCGGCTCCCGCGTGCGCGAAGCACACCAGCCGCACGTCCTGTTCCCGTGCCATGCCCCGTCCTTCCTCGCCCACCGTAACCACCCCACCCTGACCAGCCCCGCTCGAGGTCGGCTCGAGCGTGACCCGGATCCGGGTCACGCCACCGCGGACCGCGGCCCCTGGCCACCGTCCGCGGTCCCGGCGTTGCCGTGCCGCATCTCAGGCGGCGTACAGGTCGAACGTGGACCCGCGGCGCGGGCCGGCCGGCACGTCGAGCGCCGGATCCACCGTCAGCATCGCCTGGTGCAGGCGCTGGAGCTGCGGTGAGGGTTCCACCCCGAGGTCCTCGATGAGGCGCATCCGCAGCTTGCGGTAGACGTCCAGCGCCGTGGCCTGGCGGCCGGAGCGGTAGAGCGCCACCATCGCCTGCGAATGCAGGCCCTCGTGCTGCGGGTGCCGGGCGATCAGCTCGGAGAGCTCGGCGATGAGTTCGGTGTGCCGGCCCAGCC
Organism: Streptomyces subrutilus; assembly: GCF_001746425.1. Classification (GTDB taxonomy): domain Bacteria; phylum Actinomycetota; class Actinomycetes; order Streptomycetales; family Streptomycetaceae; genus Streptomyces; species Streptomyces subrutilus_A. The sequence continues at coordinate 313,305 of NZ_MEHK01000002.1, forward strand.
GCAGGTCCACGTCGATGCGCCGCTCGACGGTCACCAGGCGGCTCTCCTCCAGGCGCATCACCTCGATCTCGAGGATCGGCCCCACGCGTACGTCGACCAGCGCCGGACCCTGCCACAGGGCCAGGGCCTGCCGCAGCTTGGCGGCGGTGCGCTCGTCGTCGCCCGCCTCGAAGGCGCTCTGCCCGTCGGCCACCAGCTTTTCGTACTCGTGGACGTCCACGCTCTCCGGGGCGATCTGGAGCAGGTAGCCGCCGTGCCGCGTGGCCAGGACCTCCTTGGCCCCGTTCGGGTCGCCCGGCCCCATGGCGGTGCCGAGCCTCCTGCGCAGCTGCAGTATGTAGGTCTGCAAGGTGGTGAGCGCGCTCTGGGGCAGGTCGGTGCCCCACACCTCCTCCATCAGAGTCGGTACGGGCATCACCCGCCCCGGGTAGAGCGCGAGCAGCGCCAGAATCTGGCGCGGCTTGCCGGCCGTCGGAACAATCGAGCCCCCGTTGACTTCGGCACTCAACGGACCCAGAACCTGAATCTTCACGGTTTCCTCCGCACGTCGTCGAGTTCCCATCGATTTCAAGCCTTCGACTGAGGCACAGTAGCGGGATCCAGGGCAACACCCCCCAATTTCTTGAGCGGCTGTCGACCACACCTCCAACTTCGGCGTTTGCGCACTTCAGTCAAACTGTTAGATTCCCTTGCGGGACGACTGCCGGAACGTAATTCCACGTCCGGCCGTACAGGTCTTTCCGCGATTCCCACCGGATCGCTGGGAGGAGTGACCGATGGAATGGGACGTAAGTCGGAGCGACGGCCTGGACTTCCGCGTCCTGGGCGCCGTCGAGGTGCACGACCACCGGTCGGGCACCCGCATCGCGCCGTCCGGCGCCAAGCAGCGCGCCCTCCTCGCGGCCCTGGTCGTACGGGCGGGGGAGGTGCTCTCCGCCGACCGGCTCATCGACGAACTGTGGGGGGACCGCCCGCCCGCGGGCGCGGCCAACGCGCTCCAGGCCCATGTGGCCCGGCTGCGCCGGCTGCTGGCGCCCGTCGGCGAGGACGGCCCCGGCCGGGCCGCCATCACCACGCACCCCCTCGGCTACCTGCTGCGCCTGGGCTCCGCCCGTACGGACGCCCAGCGCTTCCACCGGCTCTCCGCCCAGGGCCGGGCGGCGGTCGTCGCCGATCCCGTGCACGCCGCCGAACTGCTGCGCCGGGCCCTGGAACTGTGGCGCGGCCCCGCACTGGAGGGCAGCGGACGGGGACCGATCTGCGCGCGGGAGGCGGAGCGGCTGGAGGAGAGCCGACTGACCGCCCTGGAGACGTACCACGAGGCGAAGCTGCGCGGCGCGCGGCACGACGAGGTCACCGGGGAGCTGGAGCGGCTCACGCAGGCCCATCCCACCCGGGAGCGCTTCTACGACCTGCTGATGCTCGCCCTGTACCGGTGCGGGCGCCGGTCCGAGGCCCTGGGCGTGTACGAGCGGGCCCGCCAGCGGCTGCTGAGCGAGGTCGGGATCGGGCCCGGGCCGGCCCTGCGGGACCGGATGGAGGCCATCCTGCTGCGCGAGCCGGGGCTGGACTTCGCCGCGCCGCCGCCCGCCGCGGGCCCGCACGCCGCCGTGCTGGACCTGGGCGGGGAAATCGCCCGCCTGCGCGACCGTATCGACGCCATCGGCCGCGAACAGGAAGAACTCGTACGCCGTTTCGCCCTCCTGTCCGAGGGGATCGCGGAAGTTCCGGCCACACTCTGACCGAATAGCACCGGCAGCCGCCGCATAATCGGCGATCCCGCTCGAGATATTCTCCAGCGGTATTCCAGCGGCAGCGGATACGAGTCGGTCCGCAATACCTCCGGCAATACGGCGTACGAATTCACGCACCGGTTGTCACGCTCGGGCGGATTCCGGCAGCACCAGACGGCGGGGAGCGGCCCGTCCCCACGGAAATCCGTGGTGCAGGTGGACCGCCGGCGGGCGGGCGGCGTCGACCTCGACCGCCACCGCCGCCAGCACCTCCGGCACCGGTTCCATCTCGAGGAACCGCCAGCGCCCCGCCGAGTCGTCGGCGGGCGGCCGGAAGGAGAGCACGCCCTGGTCCTCGGCCAGGGCGAAGACGAACGAGTCGAAGGGCAGGGCGAGTCCCAGGCCCCGGGCCTTGGAGTAGGCCTCCTTCAGCGTCCACAGGCGCAGGGCGCGCCGGTCGCGCGGCCGCCCGGGGGCGGCGCGGGCGATCCAGTCCTGCTCCTGGGGGGCGAACGTGGCGATGATGTTCTCCAGGCCGCGCTCGCCCCGGTCCAGCCGCTCGACGTCCACGCCGATGCGGTGCTCGCGGGAGACGCCCAGCAGGTTGTAGGCGTGGGCGTGCGAGAGGTTGAAGTCCAGCGTGTCGGCGCCGCGCGGCAGCCCGCCCGCGGGCAGCTGGAGGAACGGGCGCCCGCGCGAGGACCGCCAGATGATCGCCTCGGCCTCGGGGATGCCGGTCTCCAGCGCCAGCACGCGGCGGACCAGGGCGTGGGCGACGAGGTACTGGCGGCGGTCGCGTTCGAAGAGGAAGCGCCCGGCGACCTCCTGCTCGTGCTCGTCCAGCCAGTACGAGGCCAGGGTGGCGGCGATCCCGGGGGCGAGGTCCTCGTTGGGGCAGAACCACAGGTTCACCGGGCCGGGTCCGTTCTCGGCCGGGCCGCTCGCCCCGGCGGGAGCGGCGGCCCCGGCGGGGCCGGGAGGCGGCGCGGTCATGCCCGTTCCTCCTCGCCGCCCAGCCACAGCGGGGTGCGAAGGAACGCGGACGTGGGCAGCGGTACGGCCACGGCGCCCGCCCCGCGGGCCTGCTCCAGCGCGGCCCAGTCCACGTCCAGCCCGGACAGCCACAGGCTCCTGACCTGCTGGAGGTGCCCGGCCCGCCACAGCGCGGCGAGGTAGTCGGCCGTCTCGGGCACGGCGCCCATGTCCAGCGGGTCGGCGCCGCCGCCGCGCAGGTCCGCGTACGGGCCGCCGTCCGCCGTGAACCGCTCCAGGGCCGCGAGGAGTTCGCCGGTGTCGCCGACGACCGCCGCGAAGCGGCAGTCCATGGCGGCGCGGCCGGTGCGCAGGGCGCGGGCGAGGACGCCCAGCTCCGGCACCGGGCCCGGGCCGGCCAGCAGCTCGGCGAAGCGGCGGGCGGTGGCGGTGAGATGGGCGGGGGTGGGCGCGGACAGCACGAACAGCTCGGCGGCGGCTGCGGCACCTCCCGCGGGTCGGACGGCTCCCTGGGCTCCGGCGGCTCCGGCCGCGCCCTCGGCGCCCTCGGCGCCGGCGGGGAGGTACTCCTCAAGGATCACGTGCGCGGCGGAGCCACCGGCTCCGAGCGCCCCGACGGACGCCCGGCGGGGCTCCTGCTCCCCGCCCTGCCAGGCCTGCGCCTCGGCCCTGCCCGGCCCGGGCACCAGCACCCGGTGGCTCAGCTGGAGCACGGCCCGGGTCAGCGCGGCGGCCGCGGTCACGGCCCCGGCCTCGCCCACGAACGCCCGTACGGAGTCGGCGTCCTCGTGCAGGGCGACGGTGGAGGCGTCCACCCCGGCCGCCCGCAGCGCGGCGCGCAGCACCCGCTGCCCGGGAGCGCCGTCGCCACCGGCGACGGCCCGGGACCCGCGGCCGGGCCCGGCGGCCGGGCCGCCCGCCGCACCGTGGCCGACGGCGCTGCCCCGGATCACGCAGTGGACGGTGTCCCCGTCGGCAAGGGCCCGCGCCAGGGGCTTGAGCAGCAGCGCGCCGACGCCCTCGCCCGCACCGGGGCGGCGGCTGGAGGGGTGCAGCAGCAGTTGGACGCCGCCCACGAGCGCCGCGGCGCACTCCCCGGCGCGCAGGGCGGCCGCCGCCAGGTGCAGGGCGACGAGCACGGAGGACTCCGCCGTGTCGACCGACTGGCTGGGGCCGGTGAGGCCGGCCAGGGCCGAGAACCGGTTGGGCAGGCTCCAGTGGCCGCCGCGGGGCAGCCGTACGGGCCGCTCGCGCGTCCAGCTCCGGGCCGCGAGCAGGGCGTAGTCGGCGGTCCCCGCGCAGGTGAACACCCCGACGCTGCGCGGGGTTCCGTCGGCGCAGGTGAGGGCGTCGAGGCGGCCGCCGGTGCATCCGGCGTCCTCGAGGGCTTCCCACGCCGTCTCCAGGAACAGCCGTTCCTGGGGGTCCATCAGGGCGGCCTCGGCCGCGTCGATGCCGAAGAACTCCGCGTCGAAGTCCTGGACCCGCTCCAGGTAGTGGCCCCGCTCGTCGCCGGGCCGCCCGGCCGGCGGCGCTCCGGCGCTGCCGTGCCCCTCGCGCGCCTGCCGCCAGAACGAGCCGAGGTCGCCGGCGCCCGGATAGCGTCCGGCCATCCCGACCACGGCGATCCGCTCGGTGGAGGACGGCCGGTCCGCGGTCCGCTCCCGCACGGTGTCCGGCCGCGGAAAGGCCACGGGCACCGGAACCGTGCCGCCGCCGGCGCCGAGGCCGGCTCCGGCGCCGGGGCCCGCACCGCCCCCCGTACCGGCGCGGGCGGGGATCGCGCCGCCGGAGCCGGTCAGCAGGGCGGCCGCCTGGACCCGGTCCAGATGACCGTTCTTGAACCGGGTCAGGACTTCCTTCTCGTCCATCTGGACGGGCTCCTTCTGGAGAAAGACGGCTTCAGCCGCGACGGGCGAGCAGCACGAGTGCCTCGTCCACGCTGAGCCGGTCCTCGCGGACCGCGTCCAGCAGGACGTCGAGGTCGCCCCGGGCCGCCTGACGGGAGGCGGGCTCGGGCGCCCGGACGGGGGCGGCCTCGGGCCCGGTGGCTCCGGTGCACACGGCGATGTAGGCGGCCACGGCGGCGATGTTGGGGTGTTCGTAGAGCAGGACGGACCGTTCCTTCATGCCGAAGGTGCGGTTGACGGAGGCGATGAACTCCGCGCCCACGATGGAGTCGACGCCCAGCGCGTTGAACGGGGCGGTGGCATCGATGTCCCAGGCGTCGCAGCACAGGATCGCCGCGAGCTGCTCCCGCAGCACCTCCGCGATCCGCTGCGCCGCGAGGGGCGCTGCCGCGGGGACGGTCCCCTCGGCGGGAGCCGGGGCGGGAACGGCGGGAGCGAGGTCCGCGCGGGAAGCGGCGTCCGCGCCGGGCTCGGCGAACGTGGCGGGCTCGGTGAACGTGGCGGCCTCGGTGAACGCGCTCGCGGCCGGCCTGACATCCCCGCTGCTCATCGCCCGCTTGACCTCCCGCGCGAAGGACGCCGGCGTCGGGTAGTCGTACAGGTCGGTCGCCCGCACCCGCAGTCCGTACCGGCTGTTGACGACGGCCACGAACTCCACGACCAGCAGGGAGTCGAGCCCCAGGGTCCGGAAGGTCTGCTCGGGATCGATCTTCTCCGCTTTGATCCGCAGGACGTCGCCGAGCACTCCGACGATGTCGTTCAGCACGTCAGCAGGACGGTCGTTCGTCATCGATTGCTCCTCCGAGCCTTCAGTGGCACACGGTCCGGTATCGGTGGTCCGGCGCGCCGCCCGCGGGGCAGGCCGGGAGGTCGGGCGCCGGCACGTCGGAGCGCAGCTCCCGCACCGCGCCCTCGGGCACCAGGATCGGCAGCAGCAGCGACCACAGTGCGGAGACCCGTCGCTGGAGTTCGGCGTAGGGCATCGCGGTCCCGGCCATCGCCTCGATTCCGCTGGCCGCCGCGGCGACCAGCGATTCGACGCTCTCCCAGCGGCCGTCGGCGCGCAGTTCGCCCGCGTCGCGGGCCTGCCGCAGCAGACCGCAGACCGCCGCGAGCCAGATCTGGTGGAAGTCGGGGCCGGCCTGGGGGAGGCCCGCGCACTCCTTGGTGAGGCGGAAGCTCGCCGGGATGGCCGGCTCCTCCCGCAGGGTGCGGGCCATCCAGTGCGTGGTGTCGACCAGTGTCTGGAGCGGGGAGAGCCCGGCGTCCAGCCGTTCGCGCACCGTCTCGTCCAGCAGCGCGCGGCCGCGCAGCTGGACCGCCTCCGCGAGTTCGTCCTTGGAGGCGAAGTGGAAGTACAGCGCCCCCTTGGTCACTCCGGCGAACGCCGCGATCCCTCCGAGCGTCGCGTTCGCGTAACCGTTGCGGTGGAACATCTCGGCCCCCGCGTGCACGAGCTTCCTGCGGGTCCGCTCCGACCTCTCCTGCACCGCGGATCCTCCTCGGCCCCGGCCTGTGGCTGTCCGGTCGCGCGGCCGCACCCGGTCCGCGGCGTGCCGGATGTCGTGTGCGGGCATCTCAGCCCACGCGTACGAGTCGTTCGTTGCCGCTCTCCGCCACCGCCGCCGGGCTTTCGGGGCCGGCCATGAGGATCGAGCGCTGCAGCCTGCGCAGCGAGGCCGACGGCTCGAGCCCGAGCTCGCGCACGAGGACCCCGCGCAGCCGCTGGTAGACGTCGAGCGCCTCGCCCCGGCGGCCGGAGCGGTGCAGGGCCAGCATGAACTGGCCGTGCAGGTTCTCGTGGGTGCGGTAGCGGCTGGCCAGCACGGTCAGCTCGGCGAGCAGCTCCCGGTGCCGTCCGATCCGCAGATCGGCCTCGATCCGCTGGTCGAGGGCGCACAGCCGGGTCTCCTCCAGCCTGCGGGTCTCCATGTCGAGCTGGATGCCGCCGTGCACGTCGGCGAAGGCCGGCCCCGACCACAGGGCCAGCGCCTCGCGCAGCAGCCGGGCCGCGCCCGGGAAGTCCCCCGCGTCCATGGCCCGGTAGCCCATGCCGGCGAGCCGGTCGAACTCGCGGACGTCACTGGTGCCGCCGCCGCTGTTGAGCAGATAGCCGCCCGGCAGCGTGACGAGCACGTCCTTGGCCGTACGCCGCCCTTCACCACCCTCGCCGCCCTCGCCCTGCTCCAGGGCCGTCGCGATGAGGGTCCGCAGCTGCAGTACATAGGTCTGCAACGTGGTGCGGGCGCTGCGCGGCGGGGTCCCCGCCCACAGCTCCTCGATGAGGGCCGACACCGGGACGACCTGGTCTGCGTGCAGGGCCAGCAGTGCCAGCACCTGTCGCGGCTTGGGGGCGGTAGGCGTTACGGAGACTCCCTGCTCGCGCACCGCCAGTGTGCCCAGTACTTCGATGTCCACGCCGTACTCCCCTGTCCGTGGATAAGGCCTGACTCAGTAAAAAACAGGACTGGCGGTTTGTCAATACAAAACCGACCGCGCTGTTTTTATTTCTTAGCCCATCTAACGAACTCTTGAATGGGGCCTTGACCTGCATAAACGTCCATCAGAGAACAAGGGGCCTCCCCCACGGAACCGCTCTGCTCCCCCTCCAGAACGGACCCAGGAGGAGCAAAACAGACCATGCGGTCTTGGTCATGCAGAAGCCCCGGTCTTCCCTGCGTGCGCATGGAAGACCGGGGCCCAGGGCCGCTACAGCGGGCAGGTGCCCTCGGCGTCGAGATCCGCCAGAAGCGCCGCGGGCACGACCGTGGGCAGCAGCAGCCGCCAGAACCGCGTGACAGTGTCCGCCGAGAGCCACTCCGCCTCGCGGACGCCCATCACCTCGAACCCCACGGTCGCGGCCACCACGGCGCTCACCACGTCAGGGGCCGTCACCTCCGGGCGCAACTCGCCCTCGGAATCCGCCTGCTTGAGCGTCTCCTCGACCCATCGCCGCCACCACTCGCGCAAATCGGCGTGCGGTGGGCGGGACACCTCGCCGCTCAGCTCGAACCCGGCCCGCAGCACCACGTCCCCACGCAGCGCCCCGGCCAGCCGGTGGGTCACGTCGACCAGGAGCTGCATGCGGCTCGCCCCCAGCGGGAGCACGGCGTCGGTGACGACCAGCAGCCGGGCCAGCGCGGCCTCCTCGACCGCGTCGGTCAGCGCGGCCTTGCTGACGAAGTGGTGGTGCAGCGCACCGTTGCTCACCCCGGCCAGCGTGCTGATCGCGGTGAGTGACGCCACCGCGAACCCCTCCCGGTCGAAGATCTCGGCCGCGGACCGGATCAGGGTGTCGCGCGTGCGCAACGCGCGTTCCTGTTTGACCATCAACTGCTCCGTCACTGCGAGGGGGTTACCAGGCCTGCGGAAGGGCAGGCCGGGGAGTCGCCACGGAGCCGGCCGGGGGAGCTGATCGCGATGGCGCCCCTGGCACCACCCCTCTCAGTCACGCCAGGTCCCTCCCCCCGGGACGGCCACTGCTCCGTACACCGACTTTAACAAACCGCTTGCGCGGTTTCTGATTGATGATCTCCACGCTCCCACCCTGGCCGGGAAACGGGTCGATCCACCGGTCACCCTCAGCAGTGGCACTCGTGAATGACTCGCGATCGCCTCGACACGCCTGGGCGGTGTACAAGCGCGCCTCCGGCGCGGCTAAAGTGGGAGATGCTGCGGGGGCGCCCCTGACCAGGGCGTATCGAATGACGGAAGAGGATTCGCCAGCTCCTCATACGAGCGGAGGCTCGCGAACCGCTAGAAATTAAACCGGTTGGTATGTATCTTCCGGGGCCAGAGGCACACACCGCCTTCTCGTCAGCAGCCCAGGGGGAGCAATGTCTGCGAGCACGTTTCACGTCGAACGCCCGACGGTCGCCGCCCATCAAGCGGCCTTCCCAGCGGCGTCACGGTCCGACCTGGCCCATCTCCGCTGCCTCACCCTGACAACCACCGTCCCCAAGGAGATGGTGCACCGCGCCGCCGTAGCCGAGGTCATGCTCACCGATTGGCGGCGCGAGAGCGACACGCGCTTCAGGGTGGAGGCTCAGTGGCCGCGCAGCCACAGCTTCTTCACCCCCATCGACGGGGAGCACTACGACCCGCTCATGGCCAGCGAAACGATCCGCCAGATCGGTTACCTCCTGGCGCACGCCGAGTTCGGGGTCCCGTTCGGCTACCAGTTCCTCTTGTGGGACCTCTCGCTCTCGGTCGAACCCGAGCACCTCCAGGTCCGCCAGACGCCCGCCTCGCTCGACATCGAGGTCAACTGCACGAACGTGAAGAGACGCGGCAGCGGCACCCTGGCGGGCCTGCGGTACGACACCCTGATCCGCCGCGACGGGCACCTCGTCGCGACCGGCAGCGTCTCGTTCACCTGCACCGGCCCCACCGCCTACCAGCGCGTTCGTGCCCAGCACGCGCTCAACGGCGACCAGCTGCCGCTCCCGCTGACGGCTCCGGCGGCGCCGCAGAGCGTAGGGCGCACCTCGCCCGTCGACGTCGTCCTGTCCCCCCTCGGGCAGCCCAACCGCTGGCGGCTGAGGGTGGACACCCGCCATCCCGTGCTCTTCGACCACCCGGTCGACCACGTACCGGGCATGGTGCTGATCGAGGCAGCCCGCCAGGCCTCCGCCGCCGCGCTGAAGCGCACCTCCCTGCTTCCCCTCAGCTTGGCCGGCGACTTCCGGCGCTACGTCGAGCTGGGCGTGCCGTGCGAGATCAACGCCGTCGTCATGCCGCGGCAGCTGCCTGACGCCCGGCACACCGTTCTGGTGACCGGCCACCAGAACGGCGAACTGTGCTTCAGCGCCACCGTGACCGCGTCGCGCAGGCCGCACTGACGACCCCTTCGCCGGCTCAGGCCGGTCCGAACGCGGCGCGATGGTCCCGCGCCCAGGTCCGAAACGGCGTCGCCGGACGTCCCGTGACGTCCATGACCGTGTCCCGCACCTCGGCTTTCGCTCCCGCCTGCTGGCGCCGCGCACTGTGCAGCAGCGCCTCCACGAGGGGCTCGGGGTACCGCTCGAGCCAACCGGCACGCGCCTGGGCGGGACTGAGCTCCTCGAACCGGATCCCGCGGCCCAGCACAGCGGCGAGGTGCGCCGTCTGCTCGGCCGCCGTGATCCCTTCCGGACCGGTCAAGGTGTGGATGACACCCGTGTGCCCGGGCTCGGTGAGTGCGTGTACGGCGACTTCCGCGATGTCACGAGGATCGACACACGCGTTGGCCGACGACCCGTACACGGCCCGCACCACCTGTTCCGTACGGATCGACGCCGCCCAGGAGAGGGAATTGGACATGAACGAGCGGGGACGCAGCAGGGTCCAGTCCATGCCGGACCCACGCAGCAGCTCTTCGTTCACCCGCTGCCACCGGGTGATCAGGTCGTCGGCGTGAGGGTCGGCCACCGAGGCTGCGGAGAGCTTGACCACGTGGCCGACCCCGGCCCGTCGTGCGGCCTCGATGATGCGGGCGTCGTCCTCCCCCACCCTGCTTGTCACCAGGAAAACGGCTCTCACCCCGCCCAAGGCCCGCTCCAGCGACGGCTGGTCCCTGTAGTCCGCCCGGACGACTTCACCCCGCACGTCGTCCGCCAGGCGCGCCGGGTCCCTCGCCGCAATGCGTACCGGCTGTCCGGCAGGGAGAAGTCGGGCCACTTCTCGACCCACCGTTCCGGTGGCTCCAGTGACAAGAATCATGGGCCTACCTCCCAGACCTGACTATTTCGTCTCCGAAAGAGGACGACTGTGCGTTACCCGCTGTAAGATACGTACTGCGCGGTTTTTCCCATGGAACCCTCCGCCGGTTCAACACTCCGTGGAGGAGTCACTATGGCTGAGCAAGTCCGAGCTATTCGTACCCGTCAGACGATCCTCATGGCCGCGGCCAAGGTCTTCGAGAACCGGGGGTTCCAGGCGGCCACCATCGCCGACATCCTCACCGAGGCCGGGGTCACCAAGGGAGCCCTGTACTTCCACTTCCAGTCGAAGGACGACTTGGCGCAGGGGGTGCTCGCCGAACAGGACCAGCGAATCGTGGTCCCCGACCGCCCCTCCAAGCTGCAGGAAGCGGTGGACACGGTCATGCTGCACGCTCACCGGCTGCAAACCGACCCGCTGGTCCGTGCCGGAGTGCGCCTGTCCATGGACCAGCAGCCGGGCCTTGACCGCAGTGGTCCGTTCCTGCGGTGGGGCGAGGTCTGCACCGAGCTGTTCACCGTGGCCAAGAAGCAGGGCGAAACGCTGCCCCACGTCGTGCCGTCCGAGACGGCGGACGTGTTCGTGGGCTCGTTCGCCGGCATCCAGTCCATGTCCCAGGCGATCAGCGACTACGCGGACCTGCCGGTGCGGGTCGCCGCGCTGCTGCGCCACGTGCTGCCCAGCATTGCGAACCCCTCGGTCCTCACCTCCCTGGATCTCACCGAGCTTCGGGGAGCCGCGGTCTACACCGAGGCCCTCGCCGTCGCGGACGCGATGGAAGCCGAAGCCGTCGGCTGAACCGCGGCCGACCGCTGCGCAACGAGTCCCGCCACCGGTGCGGGCTCCTTCCGCGCGAAGTGGACCTCCAGGGCATTCGCCAGCCGCCCGCCTTCCGACGTCCAGGCGAGATAGCCGTCGGGTCTGACCAGCAGTGCGTCCGCCGGGGCCGCCGCAGTCGGCAGGACGTGCACCACGCGCAGGATCCCGGCCCAGGCCAGCGCCTCGCGCCCATGGAGGTCCCCCTTCTCCCCGAACAGCAGGAGCAGGGGCCGACCGTCCCGCAGGAGTTCGATCACATCGGTCTCCCCCTCGTCCGTGTGGAGCGGCATGTTCCCCAGAAACGCTCCCTCGGTGGGCGAAAGACACCCGCCGCGCCCCGGATACACGGTGTCCTGCGCGCTGATCATGCCGCTGAGCCGCTCGTGGCGCGGATCCTCGGCCAGCACCGCGGCGAAGACCCCGCGCAGGGCGTCCGCCTCGGCCCCCGGCCGCATCAGGGCGAGCTGCGCCCGCGTGTTGTCGATGACCCGCTGCGCGGCCGGGCGCCGCTCCAGGTCGTAGGTGTCGAGCAGGTCCGCCCCCGCCTTGCCGTGCACCGCGAGCGCGAGTTTCCAGCCCAGGTTGAGGGCGTCCAGCACCCCGGTACTGAGGCCCTGCCCGCCGATCGGGAAGTGCACGTGTGCCGCGTCCCCCACCAGGAAGACGCGCCCCGACCGGAAGGTCCGGGCCAGCCGGGTCACGTCGCTGAACCTGCTGAGCCAGCGGGCGTCTTCCATCGCGATGTCCCGTCCGGCGATCCAGGACGCCTCCCGCCGCAGATCCTCCAGGGTGGGCGGCAGCTTCCGGTCCTCATGGGCACCGGTGCAGTTGAGCGTCCGGATGTGGGTGCTGCCCGCCGGGTCGCGCTTCGCCACGATCCAGCCCCGCGGCGTGCGGTGCCAGCCCGGGGGTAGCACGTCGGGATCCGTGACCGTGACCGTGGCCATCAGCGCGGCGACCGTGGCCGCATGGATGTCGGACTCGATGCCCGCCAGTTCGCGGAGCATGCTGCGCGCGCCGTCCGCCCCCACCGCGTACCGGGTGGTGCAGGTGACCGGACCGCCCGGCCCGTCGGCCGTGACCCGCACGCCGTCCCGGTCCTGGACGGCGTCCGTCACCCGGTGCTCGCGCAGGATCCGCGCCCCCGCCGCCCTGGCCCGCTCCTCGAAGCGCCGCTCGAGCTCCGCCTGGGGACATTTGAGTATCGGCTCGGGCTCCGTCTCGGGAGCCGTGATGACGAGCCCGGGCAGGCCGGCGAAATGGAACGGACTGCTGCTCGCGGCCCCGGTGTGACGAGCCCGTTGTTCGGGCAGATGACCGCGCCTGGCCAGGCACTGCACCGCCCTGGCGTGCAGCGTGGTCGCCTTGGGCCGTACGGACACCCGGTCCCTGACTTCGAGCAGGAGCGTGTCCACTCCGTACCCGGCCAGCTCGGCGGCGATGAGCATGCCCACCGGCCCCCCACCGACCACCACTACGTCTGACTGTATTCGGCGTTCCCCCCGCACAGCGGCGCCCTCCCCGTCGACCCGTGCCCGCGAGAAAAAAAATATACCGGCTAGACCGTTTGTTTTCCAGATCCGCGGGCAGGGCAAACTCGGGTCTCCCCGTCGGCGGGGTTCCGACTCGCTACGGCATCAGCTCCCGCATCGCCGACGACATCGGACCGCCCTCCGAGCGCTCCGTCTTGCGCCCCTTGCTGCCCGGGGCCAGGGTCCGCGCGTCCACGGCCTCCGCCGGCGCCCCCGTCGCGTACAGACCGTCGGGGTCGGTGTCCCGGTCGTGCGGGAGCAGCCAGAACACCCGCCGCCGGAACGTGCCGGAGGAGCGGGAGGGCTTGGCGCCCGGGCCCAGCAGCGCGTAGCCGACCATCCGCCCGTCGCGGTGGTAGGCGGGCCTGCCGCGCCGGGTCGGCAGCCGGTCCAGGCTCTGCCGGACGTAGTCGAGCCCGCTGATGTCCTCGAGCCAGACGAGGTCCACTTCGTGGACGATCTCGTCCTCTGCGATGAGGGCGCTCATGCTGTCTCCTCGTCCGCGAGCAGGCCGATGCCCGGGTAGTACTTGCGCTGGTTGGACAGGATCATTTCCTTGGGCGAGGCCAGTCCCACCACCTCGCGGACCCGTGCCGCGAAGGCCCGGGAAGAGATCGCCGGGGCGCCCTCATTGTGGCACCAGCCCCGGTAGGCCGCGTAGAGAGTGGCCTGCTCGGCCCGCAGCTCGGGATCGAGCCGGCAGGCCTCCCCGACGAAGCGCCCGGTGTGGTCCTCGGTCTCGGCGTAGGCCGTGGTCGCGATGCGGACCCGCTCGGGGCCGGTGAGGTCCTTGTCGCCGCCCAGGTAGCGGCGGGCGCCCTCGATGAGCCAGTTGAGGATGCCGGGGCCCTCCTGGGTGACGAGGACGTCCGCCAGGTTGTCGATCTTGCGGTCGTCCGAGACGACCCGTTCGAAGGGGATCAGCCGCATGCGCCGCCAGAACGCGAACCCGCCCGTGCCCACCTCGGGACGGTGGTTGCCGAGCAGCCACAGCTTGTGCGTCGGCTCGAAGCTGAAGAAGTCCTGCCGCATCCGGCGGGCCTTGATCCGGTCGCCACCGGTGAGCAGCTTGACCCGGGCCTCGTCGAAGCGGTCGCCCGGCTTCACCTCGCTGCACACGATCACCCGCCGGCCGTGCAGTTCGGCGAGGTCGGTCGGGTGCCCCTCGTACGGCCGGGCCATCAGGAAGCCGGGCGGCGCCGCGTCCGCGTAGTCGCCGAGCAGCTTCATCAGGACGTCCAGCAGTACGGACTTGCCGTTCTTGCCGGACCCGAACAGGAACGGCATGACCTGGGCGCCGACGTCCCCGGTCACGGAGTAGCCGAGCAGCAGCTGCAGGAAGTCGATCATCTGCGCGCCCTCCGGTCCCTCGCCGAAGGTGTCGGTCAGGAAGCGGTTCCAGCGCGGCGTGGGCATCGGCTGCGGCGCGGCCGAGGTGGAGCGGGAGTGGAAGTCGTGCGCGGGGTCGGAGGGGCGGATGTGGCCGGTCCGCAGGTCCACGACACCGGCGGGCGTGCACAGCGCGTACGGGTCGGCGTCCAGCCGCGCCGCGTTGAGCACCATGCCGGGCGCGGACTTCGCCTGCGCGAGCATGGCGTTCATCCCGCTGGTGCTGAGCGCGCGCCGGCGGTGCTGCTGGAGCGCGGCCGAGGTGTACACGCCGCGGGGGTCGGTGGTGGCGATGGACTCCGCCAGGTCGCCCGCGGCCCACACCGCGGTGTCGTCCTCGTCGATCTGCCAACGGGTGCAGTCCCAGCGGAACCAGCCGATCCCGGGGACGTGCCGGTAGTCGTTGGAGTAGAGCTTGACGAACAGTTTGGCGTTGCCGCGGTCGGTGAGCGTGTCGGGCAGCAGCCCGTCCGCCGTCGCCTCGCCGTCGGACCCCGCAGCACGGGAAACCGCGGCACCGAAACCCGCGGCATCGGAAACGGCGACATGGGCCCCCGCAGCACCCGCCCCCGCGACCGGCTCCCCGCCGGAAAAACCCGCGGCCACGGCCCCGGGCACGGCCCCGGCCACGGCCACCGCACCGGCCACGCCCCCGGACTCCCCCGGCTCCCGAGGCGCCGGAACGGCGGGCTGCGCGAGGATCTGCGCCGCCACCGCCTGCACGTCGAACTCGGAGAGCATCCCCTCCTGGTCCCGGCTCATCCCCGGCCTCCCGGGGACATCGGGCGCGCAAGCCCCGCCCGCAGCCCGCCGCGGATGATCGCTCCGCAGCGGCTCTCCTGCCCCGGCCTCGCCCGCGCGGCCGCCTCCCCCAGGGTCCGCGCGGCCGCGGCCTCGGTCAGGTGCCCGGCGGCGACCAGCCCGCCGGCGGTGTAGGCGGCCCGGTTCAGCTTCTCGGAGAAGGCGGCCCCTTCGGGGACGCCCGCGCACGCGGCGACCTCGGCGAGCACGCCCGCCAGGACCCGCTGCGCCACACCCGACCCGCCACCGGCGGCGAGAACGGCCTGCCGGGCCCGGGGCGGCACGGGCCGGGGCCCGGCGGCGTCGACCGCGGCCGCGGGCTCGGGCGCCAGGTGCCCCGTACGCTCCAACTCCCGTGCGAGCCAGTCCGGCAGCGGCGCGGGCTCCCGTACGGGTCCCACGGCGCGGTAGACGCCCGCGCGAGTCATCGTCCCGGGAGCCACGATGTAGCCGCCGCGGGCGCGTACGTCGACCTGCCAGGCCAGGGCCCGCCCGGAGCCCGAACCGGTGGAGCACCGCCACCGCCGGCCACCGCCCCGGTACCAGACGTGCAGCCCGCCCGACGGCGTACGCACGCGCAGCGTCGAGGCGTCCTGCGCCGGGCTGGCGGCGCCGCGCAGCGCGGCCAGCACGCCGAGCGTGTGGAAACCGTTGGCGAGGCCCGTCAGATCGATCCCGGCGGAGATCCCGATGCCTGGCAGCAGCCGGTCGCGGCCGGGCAGTTCCCGCTGGTGCGCGTCGATGTCGATGACGACCAGATCCGCGGGACCGGTGGCCACACCGACGCCGAGATCCGGCCGCGAGCCCCACCACTGCTCGATCCGGTCCGCGTCGAGCGTGGCCGCGTGGAAGCCGTGGCACCAGCGGCCCGCCCGGACGCAGCCGCAGCCCGCACGGTCGTGGCCCGGCACGCGGCACGCCTCGCAGTTGCCCACGGGCGTCTTGCGGCCTGCCGCAAGCGGGTGGACCGGCCACCCTTGCCGGGCACACCACCTGGCAGTCGTCACAGGGAGCCCAGCGACCGGCGCAGTTCTCGTGCACTGCGCCGGGTCGCTGCGGGAATCCCGCAGCTCAGCTGCCATTCACTTCCCCCATCAGCGACTGAAGCGACTCAACGCCGAAAAATCAGATTAGCGAAACTCCTGGTGGACGAGGGGCAGTTGAGCCAGAACAGATGTACGCCTCCCCCAGGCGGGCCAGCGACCGGCCGACCCCCCGCCCAGCGACCGGGTCTCCTCCGGTCGCTGGCCGGGCTGTTCACAGAACACCAGGTCACAGAGGTACGCAAGCAACGACAGCGACCGAAGCGACCCAAGGTCCGCATATATGACGCACACGCACGCACACACGCACGCGCAGGAATGTCCTCATATACCGAGGACGTGGGTCGCTTCAGTCGCTGAGGAGCCCGCCCCACCCCTCTGACCTGGGGCTCCTGCCAAATGCGCGGAGCGACCGAACGGGTCCCCGGTCGCTCGCTCCCGGTCGCTGACCGCTGGTAGCGCCTCTCCGGGCCCGCCCTAGCCCTCCTGGCCCGGGCCTTGAGCGGACAGCGAGCCGCGGCGCCGAACGGGCCCGCCGCGGCCCCTTTTTTGGCCAATGCCCAGCCCATCCCCGGCCGCCGCCCCGCCCTCAGCCCTCCTGCGGCCCGGCCTCTCCCGTCAGCAGCAGTTTCTTCTGCGGCTTGCCCATCGCGTTGCGCGGCAGCGCCGTCACGAACCGCACCTCCCGCGGACGCTTGTGCACCGACAGGTGCGCGGCCACGAAGTCGGTGAGCTCGGCCCCGGTGACCCCCTCGGCGACGACGAACGCCACGATGCGCTGGCCGAGATCCGGATCCGGGACGCCGACCACGGCCGCCTCGGTCACCTTGGGGTGGTCCAGCAGCGCGTTCTCGATCTCGCCCGCGCCGATCCGGTAGCCGCCCGACTTGATGAGGTCGATGGAGGCCCGGCCCACGATCCGGTGCACGCCGTCCGCCTCGTCCACGGCCGCGATGTCGCCCGTACGGAACCAGCCGTCCTCGGTGTACGCGGCCGCGGTCGCCTCCGGGCGCCCCAGGTAGCCGGCGAACAAGGTCGGCCCCGTGAGCTGGAGTTCCCCGATCTCGGCGCCCGGCTCGGCGACGATCCGGGTCCGGATCCCGGGCAGCGGGGTGCCGACCGTACCGGGGCGGACCTCCCCGCCCGCCCGGCCGCTGATGGTGATCAGCGTCTCGGTCATGCCGTAGCGCTCCACGGGCCGCAGCCCGGTCAGCCGCTCCAGGTCCCGGAAGACCGGCGCGGGCAGGGCGGCGCTGCCGGAGACCAGCAGCCGGGCTCCGGACAGCGCGGCGGCCGCCTGCGGCGCCCCCGCGATCCGGGACCACACGGTCGGCACCCCGAAGTACAGGCTGCCGCTCGCCGCCGCGTAGGCCTCGGGCGTGGGCCGCCCGGTGTGGACGAGGCGGCTGCCGGTGCGCAGGGCTCCGAGGACGCCGAGCACCAGCCCGTGCACGTGGAACAGCGGCAGCCCGTGCACCAGGGTGTCCTCGGCGGTCCACTGCCAGGCGCCGGCCAGCGCGTCCAGGTCGGCGGCGAGAGCCGCGCCGCTGAGCACCACGCCCTTGGGCGCGCCGGTGGTCCCCGAGGTGTAGAGGATCATCGCGGGGTCCTCGGGCGCGGGCTCCTTCCCCGACCAGCCCGACGAGCGCCGGGCGAAGTCCACGTCGACGACGGCCGCCCCGGAGTCGCGCAGGATGTGCTCGCGCTCGGCGGGCCCGGCGTCGGGCGGGAGCGGGACGAGCGGCACCCCGGCCAGCAGCCCGCCGACCGCGGCGGCGACGGTCTCCAGCGAGGCCGTCGCGGTCACCGCGAAGGCGGGCGCCCCGGCCACGTCGGCCGCGACCGCGCGGGCGGCGCCGAGGAGGTCCTCGTAGGAAGCGGAACGGCCGGCGACGGTCACGGCGTCCGGCCGGTCCCCGTACACCCCGTCGAGCGCGGTCAGCATGGTCGGCATGGTCGGCAACTCCCTTTCGTACCCGGCCTGCACGGCCTGCACGCCACGCCCAGACTACGGCCGGGGATGCCCTGGTGACGGGCGGGACTTGACCGTTCGACGACCGCTCGACGAGCGCCCCGGCACGCGCCGGGGCGAGGGCTTCGACGACCGTGGGGAGACCGGCGTGGAAACGGCACGGTTCGCGTCCTCGATCGCCGCGACGCTCACGACGGGCCTCGTCAGCGGCCTGTTCCACGGGTTCTCGGTGGCCGTGACGCCGAGCCTGCGGCGCACCGGCGACCGGACGGTCGCGGAAGACCTACGCTGATCCCATGATCAGCACTTCAACCTGCCGCCTGGAGCCCGTGACCGCCGCGAACATCGACGCGGTGTGCGCGATACAGGTGCGCCCCGATCAGGCACACCTCGTCTCCCCGGTGGTCAAGTCACTGGCCGAGGCGTACGTCCACGGGGACGTCGCCTGGCCGCGGGCCGTCGTCGACGGCGACGAGGTGGTCGGCTTCGTCATGGCCTTCCTCGACATCCAGTGGGACCCGGCCCGCGACCCCGCAGACCGGCGCTCCGGCATCTGGCGCCTGAACATCTCCTCCGCGCACCAGGGCAAGGGCTACGGCAGCTTCGCGGTCGCCGCGGTCGCCGAGGAACTCCGCCGCCGCGGAGCCGCCCGCGCGTACGTCACATGGGGCACGGGCGACAACACCCCCGAACCCTTCTACCTGCGCCTGGGCTTCCGCCCCACCGGCGAACTCAGCGGCGAACAACGCGTCGGCGAACTCCTCCTGCCCCAGCACCCGGCGTAGGGCCTGCCCGACGACGACCTCCCCCAGGACGCCCCCTAAGCGGTCTCGGTGAGCACCACCGTGCGCGGCAGCCCGCACGCGGCGGCCCCCGTCGTGGCCGCGGCCCCCGCCCGGAACTGCTGCGGGCTGACGCCCCGCACCCGCTTGAAGGCCGTCGACAGCGCGAACGCGCTGCCGTACCCGACCCGGCGGGCCACCGTCGCCACCGTCGCCTCCGGTTCGCGCAGCAGGTCCGCCGCGAGCGCGAGGCGCCAGCCGGTGAGATAGGCGACCGGCGGCTCGCCCACCACCTCCGTGAACCGCCGCGCCAGCGACGCCCGGGAGACCCCGGTCCTGACGGCGAGCTCCTCCACCGTCCACCCGTACGCCGGGTCCTCGTGCAGCAGCCGCAGCGCCGGGCCGACCACCGGATCGCTCTGCGCCCGGTACCAGGACGGGGCCCCCGACCCCGGGGCCGCGAGCCAGGCCCGCAGCACACCGATCAGCAGCAGGTCGAGCAGCCGGTCGAGGACGAGGTCCTGCCCCGGCTCGTCCCGGGAGATCTCCGAGGCGAGCAGGGCGATCAGGGTGGAGTCCGCGGCCCCCGCCGGACGGACCACGATCGTGGGCAGCGCGCCCAGCAGCCGGCGCCCGATCTCGCTCGGCGCCTGGTAGGTGCCGCTCAGCATCACCGCCGAGCCCTCGTCCTGATGCCCCTCGCCCCAGGTCCGCACGCCCAGCAGCCTGGATTCGCTGACGTCCTCGCCCGCCCGCGTACTGCACCGCTGGTCCGGCCCCACCAGGATCTGCACCGGGGTGCCCGGGGCGTCCGCCACCGTGTACGGCGCGGGCCCCCGTACGAGCGCCACGTCCCCGGGGCTGATCCGCACCCGCTCCCCCGCGTCGGGCAGCAGCCACGCCGAGCCGCGCACCATCGTCACCACCGACAGCGGGGCACGGTCCTCGATGCGCATCGCCCACGGCGGGTTGAGGACGGACTTCTGGAGGAAGGCGCCGCGGGCGTTGGGCCCTTCGAGGAGGCCGGTCAGCGTGTCCATATCAGGACCGTACGTCCCAGACCCCGGTCGCGGCCGCCTCCCGGGCGAAGTCGGCGAAGTCCCGGGGCTCGCGCCCCAGCACCTCCCGCACCCCGTCGGCCAGGTGCGCGTTGCGCCCGTCCAGGATCAGGGTGAAGAGGTCGGCGAACTCCTCCGGCAGGCCGTTCTCGCGCAGCACCGCCCGGTACTCCTCGTCGGAGACCGGCACATAGGCGATCTCCCGCCCGGTCACCTTCGACAGTTCGGCGGCGATATCGGCGAAGCCGAGCAGGCGCGGGCCCGACAGCTCGTACGTCCTGCCGATGTGCCGGTCGTCGCCCAGGGCGGCCACGACCACGTCGGCGATGTCGTCGGCGTCGACGAAGGGCTCGACGGCGTCCGCCGTCGGCAGCGCGATCTCACCGGCGAGTACGGGCTCCAGGAAGAAGCTCTCGTCGAAGTTCTGGTTGAACCAGCTGGCCCGTACGACGGTCCAGTCGGCGCCGGAGGCCTTCAGCGCCTCCTCGGCCCGCTGCGCGGCCTCCTCCCCGCGCCCGGAGAGCAGCACCAGGCGGCGCGCGCCGGCGGCCACGGCCGCCTCGGCGAACGCGCCGACCTGCTCGGCGGCGCCCGGGAACCCGAGGTCCGGGTAGTAGGTCACGTACACCCGGTCCACGCCGTCGAGCACGGCCGGCCACCCGGCGGGCTCGTTCCAGTCGAAGGCCGGGGCCCCGCTCCGGGATCCGATCCGGACCGGCCGCCCCTGCGCGCCGAGCTTCTCGGCGACGCGCCGCCCGGTCTTGCCGGTGCCCCCGATGACGAGGGTGGTGTGCCGCGCGGGGCCCTGCGTGGAGTTGTTCGTCGTCTGCGTCATGAGGACAGTCAAGTCGAGCCGTCCGAGACGGAACATAGGCGAAAAGCTCAACTCCATACGCGAGCGTCTCACGGCCGCCCGGTCCGCGGTGCCGGCTACTCCCGCTCCGCCACCACGTGGGTGTTCTGGCAGGCCGTCAGCAGCCAGCGCCCGTCCCCGCCCCGGGTCATCACGTACAGCGGCGCACCCTCGTCGGCGCCCTCCGCCCCGCGGTAGACCTGCCGCACCTTGACAGCCGCCACGTCCGGCCGCAGGAACTGTGTGTGCACGACCTCGTACGTGACCTCCCCGTCCCAGCTCGCCCCCGGCAGCACCGCCCGTGTGAACTCGGCGATCGCGTCGAAGCCGATGAGGACCTTCCCGTGCGCGGTGGTCCACAGCGCGTCCGGATGGAAGAGGGCGAGGAACCCCTCGGCGTCCTTGGCCCGCTGGGTTCGCTCGACGGTGGCGACGACCTCGGCGATGTCTGCTGTTGCGCGTTCGATGTCCATGCACAGGATCGTGCTACCTCAAGGTTGGTTGAGGTCAAGCAATATGATCATATGGTGGCATGACCACGAAGACTCTCTACCTGCTCTGCTCCGCGGCCCCGCCCGTCTTCGACGTAGCCCATGTGATCGAGGACGCCCAGGCCCGCGGCTGGGACGTCTGCCTGGGGCTCACCCCCACCGCGGCGCACTGGGTGGCCGGGAGCCTCGACGGACTGGCCGCCCTGACCGGCCACCCGGTGCGCTGGCAGTACAAGATGCCCGGGGAGGACGACGTCTGGCCTGCGGCCGACGCCCTGCTCTTCGCGCCCGTCACCTTCAACTCGGTCAACTCCTGGGCCCTCGGCCTCACCGACCGCTTCGCCGTCGGCGTCGCCGCCGAGGCCGTCGGCAAGGGCACCCCCGTCGTCGCCATGCCCTGCACGAACGCGGCCCTCGCCGCCCACCCCCAGTTCGACCAGTCCCTGGCCGTCCTGCGCACCGCCGGAGTGGAACTCCTCTACGGCGAGACCGGCTTCACCCCCGGCCCGGCCGGCCCGGACGCCCCGCCGCACTTCCCGTGGCAGCTCGCCCTGGACGCCGTGACCCGAGCCTCCGCCGCGCCCCGGTCCTGACAAGCGCAGCCCCTAACCGCGTAAGCCCGCAAGCCCGCAAGCCCGCAAGCCCGTAGGCCCGTTGTCAAAGAACCCCTACTCCCCCGTCACCCCGTCGATCGCCTCGCGCAGCAGGTCCGCATGCCCGTTGTGCCGGGCGTACTCCTCGATCATGTGGGTCAGGATGTAGTGCAGCGAGTACGCCTGGTCGCCGAAGCTCCCCGTCACGTCCAGGGATTCGGCGGCCTCCACGATCTTCCGCGACCGCTCGCAGGTCTCCTCCCAGATCCTGAACGACTCCGCCGGATCCGCCTCCTCGACGTGGAACTCCGTCCACTCCCCCGCCTCATTCTTCGGGAAGTAGCCGCGCACGTCCTCCCAGCCCAGGACGTTGCGGAACCAGCCGCGCTCCACCTCCGCCAGATGCCGCACCAGCCCCAGCAGGCTCAGCCCGGACGGGACCACCGCCTTGCGCCGAAGCTGCTCGGCGGTCAGGCCCGCGCACTTCATCATCAGGGTGTCCCGCTGCCACTGCAGGACGCTGGTCAGGGTGGCCCGCTCGTCGCCGTCCAGTACCGGCCGGGTCCTCTGCTCGTCGATCATCGAGCGATCATGACATCTGCCGGAAGAAAGGCGCGCACGTCCCCCACGAGCAGTTCCGGCACCTCCATGTCGGGGAAGTGCCCGCCCCGGTCGTACGAGGTCCAGCGCACGATGTTGTCGGTCCGCGCGGCCACGTGCCGCAGCGGGATGAAGTTGTCCCGGGGGAAGTCGGCCGGGTCGCCTGGATGTCGGCGTACCCCTGCCGCTCACGCGCCCAGACCCAGTAGCGCTCCCAGGACGCGAGGGTCCGCTCCCGCTCGGCCGGGCTCAGCGCGGCCAGCTCCTCCGCGCCCGGCTCCTCCGTCGTCCCGCCCCCGGGCAGCAGGTTCAGGTGCACCCCGACCACGTTCCGCGGCCGGATCCGCCCCAGCTCCCGCGAGATCGCGGCTCCCCAGTCGCCGCCCTGGACCCCGTACGCCTCGTACCCGAGCCGCTCCATCAGCACCCCGAAGGCCCGCGCGACCCTCCCCCAGCTCCCGCTGGGAGTGCCCCCAGACCTCCCAGCCCGTCTCGGTCGTCGGCCCGGACAGCCCGAAGCCCGGGATGCTCGGCAGCACCAGGTGGAAGGCATGGGCGGGATCCCCGCCGTACGCCCGCGGATCGGTCAGCGGGCCGGCGACCCGCTGGAACTCCACGAACGACCCGGGCCACCCGTGGGTGATCAGCAAGGGCCTGGCCCCGGCTCGGGCGAGCGCAGATGCGCGAAGTGCACCCGGGCCCCGTCGATGACGGTGGTGAACTGCGGCCACTCGTTCAGCCCCGCCTCGGCCGCCCGCCAGTCGTACTCCCCGCGCCGGCACTCCACGAGCTCGCACATCTCCCCGAGCGGCATTCCGTACGCCCACCCGACCTAGGGCAACTCGTCGGGCCACCGCACCCGCCCCAGCCGCTCATCGAGGTCGTCCAGCTCCTCCTGCGGCACATCGAGGCGGAACTCCCAAAGCCCTTCCTCAAGATCGCTCATGCTCCCGACGCTAGGCCGCGCCCCCCCTCTACCCCGTTAACGGTGTTAACGCCCGACCGTTAACGCCGTTAACGCCATCGACCGAGCCGGACCCTTAACGCCGTTAACACCGCGGGCCCCGACACCCCGGGGACCCCCGGACAGCCCCGACCGTTAACGGCGTTAACGCCGTTAAGGGCCCGCGCCTGCCAAAAAGTACCTGTCGACTGGTTTTTTTAGCGCCGAGCTGACTACATTGACCTCCGCGGGAGCTGATCGCGCACAACCCCAGGAGACGCACACGTGGCACGGGCCAGGCAGGAACGGGCGGAGATCACCCGGCAGGCGATCCTGCACGGCGCGGCCGTCGCCTTCGACCGCGCCGGCTTCGACGGCACCAGCCTCAGCGACGTCGTCCGGCACGCCGGGGTCACCAAGGGCGCCCTGTACTTCCACTTCCAGTCCAAGGAAGCCCTCGCCCGCACCCTGATGGACGAGCAGTTCCAGGTCTCCCAGGACTTCCCCGCCATCGAGGACCCCGGGCTCCAGACGGCCATCGACCTGACCCACGCGATGGCCTTCGGACTGCGCACCAACGTCCGCGTCCGGGCCGGCATCCGTCTGGTCGTCGAGTTCGGCTCCTTCACCCGCCCCGACCCCGCCCCGTACGACACCTGGATCGAGACCTGCGTCAGCTGCCTGACACCGGCCCAGGAACGCGGCGACGTACTGCCGTCGCTCAACGTGCACGACGTCTCGACCTTCCTGGTCGGCGCGTTCACCGGCATCCAGGTCACCTCGCACGTCCGCACCGGCCGTGAGGATCTCCACGGCCGGGTCATCGACCTGTGGAACCTCGTGCTGCCCGGGATCGTCCCTGCTGACAGGATCCCCCAGTTCGATCCGGCGGGCTCGCCCGAGTGCCGGGCCGAACTCGCTCTGCCCGCCTGACCGCGTTTCCAGGGCGGCCTCGCATACGCCGTGGTGAACCACGGGGGTGCTCGCTACGGCGTATGCGAGGCCGCCCTGTCGCGCATCCGGGACCAGAAGCGCGCCATTTCGTTAGCAAAACCCAAGCGTGGCGCTCACACGCACCCCTGAACGTTAGTAAAGTCCCTCCCATGACTTCGCCCTCGTCCCAGAGCGACCGAGAGAAGGTCGTCTCCAAACTTCCCCCGTGGCTGCGCCAGGAATTGAAAATCCGCACCGCCCAACTACGGGTGGACATCCAGGATGCCGTCCACCAGGGGATCAGCCACTGGAGCGCCCTCGCCTCCGCCCCCTCCCCCGTCGACACCTCCGGCGCAGAATCGTTCTCCACCTGGCTCCCCGCCGGCCAGTGGGAGTCCTTCCGCACCGACTCCAAGCACCGCGGCGTCTCCCTCATCCAGGGACTCGCCCAGGCCGTCAGCCTCTGGCTGGAGCTGAACCCGGCCCCCACGGTCAAGCGGCCCTCCGTCGTGCGCCGCATCATCGTGTGCAACCAAAAGGGCGGGGTCGGCAAGACCGCCATCACCGCCGGCACGGCCGAGGCCCTCGCCGAGGACCCCTCGAGCCTCCACCCGGTGCGCATCGCCCGCCAACTCGCCCGTCTCACCGCGGACGGGGAACAGCAGCCGGACCCGTTGTCCACCACCCCGCTGGACCTGGAGGACCTTCCGGGCCTGGGCATGCGCGTGCTGCTCATCGACTTCGACCCCCAGGGCCACCTCACCAAGCAGCTCGGCCGGCAGCCGCTTCCGATCGGCGGCGACAGCCTCACCTGCCACATGGCCGGCGAGGCGAAGGGCCCCCTGTCCGACCTGATCGTCCCCATCACGGACGAGCGCTTCGGCGACCGGCTGCACATCCTCCCCGCCTGCACGGACGCCTTCCTCCTCGACGTCCGCCTCTCCACCGTCCGCGCCCGCGAGGCCGCTCTCGAACGCGCCCTGGCCCCCGTCGAGTCCGACTACGACGTCATCCTCGTGGACTGCCCCCCGAGCCTCGGCCTGAGCATGGACGCCGCCATCTACTACGGGCGCCGCCGCGACACCGAACAGCCGGGCGCCTCCGGCGCGCTGATCGTCGTCCAGGCGGAGGACTCCTCGGCCGACGCCTACGACCTCCTCACCTCCCAGATCAACGACCTGCGCGACGACCTCAGCCTGGACATCGACTACCTCGGCCTCGTCGTCAACCTCTACGACGGCCGCCGCGGCTACATCGCGACCTCCTCGCTCCAGGCCTGGATGGACATAAAGGATCCGCGGGTCGTCGCCATCGTCCCGGACCTCAAGGAACAGCGCGAAGCCGTCCGCGTGAAGCAGCCCCTCTTCGTCTACGCCCCCAAGGGCGACCAAGCGGTCGCCCTGCGCGCCCTCGCCCGGGAGATCTCATGAGCAGCAAGGCCGACAAACTCGGAGTCTCGGCGTCTTTCGCCCGGGCCCAGCCGGTCGGTGTCAGCTCCCGCCGCGCGGCGATCGCGGAGGCCACCGGCGCCCCCACCTCGGGTGTGGTTCCCCCGTCCGAGGTCCCCATCGAGGCCCTCGCCCACAACCCCTTCAACCTCCGCGAAGACCTCACGGAGATTGACGAGCTGGCCCAGTCCCTCATCGCCCGCGGCCAGCTCCAGCCCCTCGCCGTCGCCACCCGCATGGCCTTCATGGAGGCCCACCCGGGCGCCACCGACGGCCTGGGCCGCGCCCCGTACGTGGTGATCGACGGCAACCGCCGCCTGGCGGCGGCCCAGCTGGCCGGTCTCAAGACCCTGCACATCCACGTGAACGACGCCCTGTCCGCGTCGGCGGCGGACATCCTCGAATCGGCCCTGATCGCCAACGTCCACCGCGTGGACGTGGCGCCGATGGACCAGGCCCGCGCCCTCCAGGAACTCGTCGACGTCCACGGCTCCCAGGCCCAGGTCGCCAAGCGCCTCGGCAAGACGGCGGCCTGGGTCTCCCAGCGCCTGACCCTCCTGAATCTCACCCCGACCCTCCAGGAAAAGGTCGAGACGGGCGAGCTCAAGGTCGAACCGGCCCGTCGCATCGGCCGCCTCCCCCAGGAGGCTCAGGAGGCCGCCGCGGAGGAGACCATCAAAGCGGTCAATCCCCCCCGCCAACGCACGCCGCACCCCCTGAACACCGCCAGCGCCGTTAATCCCCCCTCCCCCACGCCCCCGACACCCACCCCCTCCGCCCCCAACAACCCCCGCATCACCATCTCCACCCTCTCCCCGGAAACGATCGCGGACGCCCTCACGGCACACCTCACCCCGGAGGACCTCAAGGCCGTCACGGAACTCCTCCTCCAGCGCATCTGAGGAGCGCACCACCCACGCCGGGGGCGCTGACGGCATTAACGCCGTTAACGCCCCCACGTGTGTTTCATGTGCGTTCAGTGGTGCGATTCGCATAGGCTGCCCCCGGAGGTACGCATGCCGAACGAACAAGAGAGCCTCTTCGCAGCGGTAGACGCCCTGCTCGAGGAAGCCGCCCAGGACCCGCTCCCGCACCCGGACGAACGCAAACGCCTCCGCGAGGCCGCGGGCCTGAGCCAGGACCAGATCGCCAAGGCCCTGTTCGTCCGCCGCGAAACGGTCACCTCCTGGGAAACGGGCCGCACCTCCCCCCGCCCTCCGAAGCGCGCGGCCTACGCCCGCCTCCTGGAGGGCCTCTCCACCCTCCCCCCCGTTAACGGCGTTAACGCCGAAGCTCCCCCGCAGCCGACCCCCACCCTCAACGCCGTTAACGCTGAAACGCCCGCGCACCCCTCCCCCACCGTTAACGCCGTTAACTCCGCGCCGCCCCCGGAGCCGACCCCCACCGTTAACGGCGTTAACGCCGTTAACGCCGTAAACGCCGAAGCACCCCCCGCCCGCACCGAGGCCCACCCCCACCCCCCGACCACCTCCACGGTCGCCCTCCCCACAACCCCGGCCGCCGGGGCGCAGCCCCCCGCCCGCGCCGCAGGCGCCGCCCTCACCCCCGGCCCGGAGGGCCAGACCCCGGGGTCTGGGGCGGAGCCCCAGTTTCGGGAAGGGGCGGGTAGGGGAACAGCGCCGCAGGCCCGCCCCCCCCACCCCACCCCGACCGCCACCCCGCCGGGAGGCCACGGCCCACTGGCCGTCCTGGACGGCACCGGCCAAGCCCACACCACCGGCGGCCTCATCCTCGACCACCCCACCCAGGACCTCCCCGCCCTCATCACCTGGGCCCTCGGCCCCACCGCGGACCTCCGCTCCCCCCGCCTCCACCGCAACGGCCGCGACGGCGACCCCCTCCTCGTCCTCACCGCCCCCGCGGTGGAACAGCTCGGCCTCCCCCTCACCCTGGAGGACCGCCGAGGCCTCCGCCTGCCCGACAACCACCCCGTCATCAAGCAGCTCGCCAAGGCCAAGTGGCAGCTCACCCGCCGCGGCTTCGGCCCCTGGGCGCGCATCTACCGGCCGGCCACCCCCACCACCGGCCGCCAGTGCGTCCAGCTCGCCGTCCTCCCCTGGGGCGCCCTCGACCCCCGCGCCTGGGGCGAAGACACCGCCGACCTGCCGGCCCCCGAACTCGCCGCGCTGCTCACCACCTACGCCACTCGCGTCCTCACCCCCCGCGGCTCCACCGCCGTCACCGGCCTGGAGCTCATGACGGCGCTGCGCCCGCCCACCCGTGCCGCCCGCAACCCGGAGACCAACACCTGGGAGTCGGCCCCCGTCGCCGGCTCCCTCACCCCCCCCGTCGACCCCGCTCCCCCGGAGGCTCCCGACGAGCACCCGGTGGTCGCCGCCCTCTACCCGCGCTCCCACCAGCGCACCCCGGACCAGGTCCTGGACGAGGAGGCCTACGACTGGATCCGCGACCCGGAGCTCCTCACCGACGCCGAATGCGCCCGCACCCACGCCGTCGGCATCGACGTGAACATGGCCTTCGCCGCCGCCGCGAACCGCCTCACCGTCGGCCTGGGCCCCGCCACGCACCGTATGAGCCCCCGCTTCGACCCCAAACCCCCCGGCTGCTGGCTGGCCGACCTCTCCTCGATCCCCCTCGACCCCCGCCTGCCGAGCCCGTTCACCCCCCACGGCAAGGCCCCCACCGGCCCCGCCTGGTACGCCACCCCGACCCTCGCCTACGCACATGAGCTCGGCTTCGACGTCCACCCCACCGAGGCATGGCTCCGCCTCGACCACGGCCCCTACCTCGACGCCTGGTACACCCGCCTCCGCGACGCTTACATGGCGACGATGGCCGACCTCGGCATCACCCCGGCCCTGACCGAGGAGGAGTTCCTCCAGGCGATGGCGGCACGGTCAGAACATGACAGCCCGGTCCCCGCCGCCGTCCTTTCGGCGATCAAGTCCACCGTCAAGGGCGGCATCGGCAAACTCCGCGAGCGCCCCCAGGGCGCCGGCTACCGCCCCGGCGAGCGGTGGCCCGCCCTCGAACGCCCCACCTGGCGCCCCGACATCCGGGCCGCGGTCATCGCCACCGCCCGCGTCAACATGCATCGCAAGATGAACAAGCTCGCCACCACCTCGGGCCTGCACCCCATCGCGGTCCTCTCGGACTGCGCCGTCTACCTCTCCGACGGCCCCAGCCCCCTGGACTTCCTCCCCCGCACCCCCGAGGGCAAGCCCGTCCCCGGCGGCTTCCGCGTCGGCGTCAGCCCCGGCATGGTCAAGCACGAGGGAACCCAGAGTCTCCTGTGGGCCGTCCAGATGCTCGACGAACACCTCAACCCCGCCCGCCACATCAAGGGCCACGACGCAGCGGCAGACGGCGAGTAACCCATGCCAGACGACATCTCCGACAGCCTCACCAAGGCCGACACCCTGCACTTCACCCGCCCGATCCCCCGGTCGGCGGGCGCGCAGATGCGCTTCCTGCTGAAACAGCTGAAGACCACCAGAGCCGTGGCCGGGGCCCTCGGCATCTCCCAGCGCACGGTCGAGCGGTACGTCAAGAACCAGATCAGGCAGCCCAAGCCCGACCTCGCCGCCCGCCTGGAGACCGAGGTACGGCGGCGCTGGCAGCCCCTGGTCCGCAAGCGCGCCCGGGACAGGGCCGCGACCACCACCGGCCTCGTCATCGAGACCCGCGCCCGCTTCGGCTTCACCGCCGCCCCCGGCACGACCGACGACGGCCGCATGCGCCGCATCACCCAGCACCTGCCCCCGGAGTACGCGGCCCGCCTCTTCGCCGCCCAGGAGGCCGGCGCCGCCGAGCCCCGGCTGCGCCAGATCGCCGCGGAAGCCCTCCAGGAGGTCTACTTCAAGGACAACGGAGCCCGCGCGACGAGCCTCCTGGTCGAGTTCACGGACATCGACTACGTCGACTTCGCCTTCTGACTCAGTGCCCGAAATACCCCAAGTGCCCGAAAAGTGAAGGGACCGAAGGGACTCAAGGGACCGAATTTCGCCATTACCGTCGAGCACTTCCCGGCCGCCGCCGAGGGACCGAAGGGACCGAAATCCCGAACCCGGACAGCCCGAAGCACAGCTTCCGGAGGTTCCAAAGCTTCCAGAGGGACTACAGAGACCAGAGGGAGGGACTACAGGGACCAGAGGGACCGAAAACCATCCCTCTCAGGCAACAGTCGGCGTCGACAGCCCCCGCTGCGACCGCTCGGTCTTCCTGCCGACCTGCCGCGGCTCGATCGTCCGCGGGTCCACGGCCTCGCCCGGCGCTCCCTCCCGGTACAGCCCGTGGGGCTCGGCGTCCCGGTCGTGCGGCAGGAGGTAGAAGACGCGCCGCTTCTGCAGGCCGCTGTCCGGGTCCGCCTCCGCGGTGTCCCCGAGCTCAGTGAAGCCGATCATGCGCCCGTCGCGGTGGTAGCGCGGCTTCCCCCGGCGGCGAGGAGTCTTGTCCAGGGCCTGGCGCACGTAGTCGAGCTCTGCGGGATCCTCCAGCCACACCACTTTGTCCTCGTGGGCGAGATCGCTTGCTGTCAGTAGCGAGCTCATGGCCTGGGTCCTTCCTCGTTCACGTCGGCCCTTCCGGGCCCCTGGTTCCTCCACGCCGCGGACGGCGCCGATTCCGGTATGCGGCCGGGCCCTGCGGGCCCCGACCGGCTGGTGGGTCTGTTCATCGTCCTTGTCCATCGTAGGCGTGCCCGCCCCGGGGCGTGGGCACACGTCGGTCAGTCAGGTCGTGCCTGCCCTGTTCGCCTCGCGGGGCGTCGGCTCTTCGTCGGCGAGGAGGGCCAGGCCGGGATAGAACTTCTGCCCGTTCGAACGGAGCATCTCATTGGGCGAGGCAACGCCGACCTCGGCGCGGATGCGGGTGGCGAACGCGCGGGTGGTCGCAGGACGCAGGCCCTCGCCGTCGAGACACCAGGCACTGTAGGCGCGGTAGAGGGCCCCCTGTTCGACCTTGAGGTCCCGGGGATCGGGAAGGTCCGCCCCCGTGGTGCAGCACTCGGCGAGGAACCGTCCGATGTGGTCCTCGGTCGTGGCGTACGCCTGGGTGGCCGAACGGACCACGCTGGGCCCGGTCAGGGCCGGCTTGCCGGCGAGGTAGGCCTTGGCTCCCTGGATCATCCAGTGGAGGATGCCCGGGCCCTCCTCCTGGACGAGCGCCTCCGCCAGGTTGTCGATCTTGCGGTGGTCGGGGACGACCTTCTCGAAGGGGATCAGCCTGATCCGCCGCCAGAAGGCGTGGCCGCCGGTGCCGACCTCGGGACGGTGGTTGCCCAGCAGCCACAGCTTGTGCGTCGGCTCGAAGCTGAAGAAGTCCTGCCGCATGCGGCGGGCCTTCAGCCGGTCGCCACCCGTCAGGAGCTTGACGCGGGCCTCGTCGAACTTGTCGTGCGGCTTGAGCTCGCTGCAGACGAACAGGCGCCGGCCGTGGAGCTCCGTCAGCTCGGTGGAGTGCTCGTTGAACTTGCCGCGCTCCATGAGGAAGCCCGGCGGGGCCACGTCCGCGTAGTCGCCGAGGATCTTGATGACCACGTCCAGCAGGGCCGACTTGCCGTTGGCGCCGACCCCGTAGAGGAAGGGCAGGACCTGCCCGCCGACGTCCCCGGTGATGGAGTAGCCGAGCAGGAGATGAAGAAAGTTGATCATCTCCTTGCCCTTGTCGTCGTCGCCGAACGTCTGGTCGAGGAAGAGGTGGAACCGGGGCGTCGGCATGGCCTCGGGCGCCAGATGAGTGGCGCGGGAGTGCAGGTCCCGGGTCGGGTCGGGCTTGTGCAGATCGCCCGTACGCAGGTCCACCACACCGGCCGGCGTGCACAGCGCGTACTTGTCGCCGTCCAGGGTGTCCGGGTCCAGCGCGAGCTCGGGCGAGGCCTTCGCCTGCGTGAGCATCGCCTTCACCCCCGACGTGGACATGGCCCGCTTGCGGTGGTGGGCCAGCTCCCGGTCGGTGAAGAACCCGCGCGGGTCATGGCCCGGCAGGTCCTCCGCCATGTCGCCGGCCGCCCAGATCGCGGCCTTCTCCCCGCCCGTGCGCTTCCACCGGTACTCGTCCCACACGTACCAGCCCAGTCCCTCCACGTGCCGGAACCGGTTGTGGTGGAGGTGGGCGAACAGTTTGGCGTTGCCCCGGTCGGTGAGGTTCTGCAGCAGCCCCGACGAGATGAAGTCGCTGCCTCCGCCGGCCGGCGGAGCCCCGCTCTGCTTCTGCTGCGCGGGCAGCCGCCGGCCGGGCGCGGCGGCTTCCGTGGTGAACGCGGCGAGCTGTTCGGCCGCGGCCTGGGCGTTGAACCCGGTGCTTCCGGCGCTGCTCATGGGCGTTCCTTGGGGTGGATCGGTCGGTCGCTTCCGGCGCGGAGCCCTGCCTCGACGATGAGGACGTTCCGGCGCGGCTGGTGGGGTCGTGCGTGGTCCGCGGCTTCCAGGAGGAGGTCCCGGCACTCCCCGGCGGTGAGATGGCCCGCGGCGACCAGCCCCCCGGCCGTGAAGGCGGCCCGGTTGAGCTTCTCGCTGAACGCGGTCCCCTCGGGGCTGGCCCCACAGGCCCGTACCTCGTCCAGCAGGGAGCCGAGCACGCGCCGTCCGGCCCCCCGGGGCCGCCGAGCACGCGAAGGCCCCTCGGAAGCCCTCACAGGAGCCCCTGCGGGCGCTACGGGGGCCGCAGGGGCCGTTTCCACCGTGTGGCCGGTACGGGAGAGTTCGGCGGCGAGCCACAACGGCAGGGCGGCGGGCACCCGGGCCCCGGGCAGCGGTTCGTAGACACCGGCGGCCGTGCGCGTCGTCGGAGCCACGATGTAGCCGCCGACGGCCCGGACGTCGACCTGCCAGGCGAGCGCCACCTTGGAGCTCGAGCCGCTGGAACACCGGAACCCCGGGCCGCCGCGCGGCGCCCGGTACCAGATGTGCATGCCGCCGGACGGTGTGCGCACCCGCAGGGTCGAGGTGTCCTCGCAGGGGTTGGGCCGGGAACGGTACGCGGCCAGGAGCGCCAAGGTGTCGAATCCGCTCTGCAGTCCGGTCAGGTCGACGCGGTCGTCGATGGGGATACCGGGCAGCAGTCGCTGCCGGTCGGGCAGGGTGGCCGTGTGGGCGTCCACGTCGATGACCACGAGTCCGGCAGGGCCGCAGGACACCCCGATGCCGAAACCGGGCTCGGCCTGCCACCACTGCCGCAGCGTACGGAGGTCGGTGGTGGCGGCGTGGAATCCGTGGCACCAGCGGCCCTGGGCGGGGCACGGGCAGTCCTGCGGGGCGTGCAGGCTCCCCCGGCAGTCGGGACAGTTGGGGGCCGGCGTCTTGGTCCCCGGGGCCAGCGGGTGCACCGGATAGCCCCGTGCGGCCATCCACGTCGCCACGTCCAGTGCCGACCCGCCACTCACACCTCGTGGCGGATGCTCGGAATAGACGGGCACTGGCTCTTCCTTGACGCGCGGTTAGGGACGATTCCTCCCGTCCCGGACCCTGGCACCTCAGGGACCAGAGGGACTGAAGATTCACTATCTCGGAGATTACCGCAGAGGTCCCGGCCACTCGGGCTTGATCTGCGCTGTATCGAGACTTGAGTCCCTTCAGTCCCTCGGTCCCTGAGGTTCTACGCCGGTATGTCCCCCTGGGCTTCCCTCTTCCGTCCTCGTCCCTTCCCGGGCGTGTCGCGCTCCCCTCACCCGCAAGCGCCTGCCCGCCCCTCCCTGATGACCCGATATGCCCACATCTGCCCCCAGGTACTGAAGCCTCAGACCCTCGTTCAGTCCCTGCGCGTTCAGTCCCTGGACAAACATGCAGGTCAGAGCCGTGTAAGCCAAATCTCAGGGACTGAAGGGACTCAGAATCACTACTTCCAGTCCTCATGTGTGTGCGTGTATGTGCGCGCATATAAGAAGACTGCATGTGCATATGTGGCTCATAACTGCGAAGTTGAGTCCCTTCAGTCCCTCAGTCCCTGCCCGCACCACGCTGACCTGCAGGTTTATGCAGTGACTGAAGGGACAGGGACCGAAGGGTCCGAACCGGCCTTCAGCCCCTCGTCGGGGGAGGGAGCACCGAGGGAGGGCCCGGGCCCCCACATCCGCCCAGGGACTGAAAGCCCCCAGGGACCGGAGCACCCACAAGCCGCGCACAGTCCCTCAGACCCCGCACCGGGCCCCTGACACGAAAGCGGGGCCGCAGCCGAAACGATCGGCTGCGGCCCCGCCCGGCTGGCATCGGCGCTCAGCGAAGCGCAGGGATCACATCCCGCGTCTCGTCGACCGCCAGCTCCGAAGCCCGAAGACCCGGGGACCCCGGCGGCGTCTCGTCCGCACAGACGGTGCCCCGCGCGGGCAGCGCCAAGGTGGCGAGATACTCCGTCGCCAGACTGCTGACGCAGGCGCTCCGGTTGTACGCGGTGTGCCCCTCACCGGCGAAGGTCAGCAGCCGTCCGTTCTCCAGCGTCCCGGCCAGCGCCACGGAGTCCTGGTACGGGGTGTCCGGATCCCCCGTCGTCCCGAGCACCAGGATCGGCGCCGACCCCGCGGCCCGGTACGACCCCGCGTAACGGCTCGGGCGCTCCGCCTGCCACTGGACACACGCCGGGGCGTGGTTGTGGTCGTACGTGGGCGGCCCGAGGCCGATGGGCCCGCCCAGCAGCGGAGCGGCGGCGGCATGCGCACCGACCAGCCCGCCCAGGAGCACACGGCTGGTCGGATAGACCCGGTCCGCGCACTCGACGGCCAGATTGACGTTGAGGAAGTCGAACGAAGCCGGCGAAGGCGGAGACAGCAGGAACGAACCCTGCCGGGCCTGCGCCGCCCGCAACGCCTGCCCCAGCTCGGGCCAGATCACCTTGCCCGCGTTGATGTTGAACATCAGCCGGTAGGCGAGCGTGTAGCCCGTCGCCGGCCGCCCGCTCGCCGTGATGACGGGATCGGCGTCCAGCGCCCGCTTGAGCGCCTCGAACGCCTCCCGCGGCCGGCCCTCCCCGAACCCGCACGCGGCAGCCTCCCGCGCACACCAGTCCAGGAACCGGCCCACCGCCGCGTCCAGCGCCACGAACTGCGCCGCGTCGTAGGCGTACGGCACGTCCGCGTAGCGCCGCGGATCGTAGCCCCCGTCCAGCACCATGGCGCGCACCCGCTCGGGGAACTGCGCGGCGTAGACGGTCCCCACATAACTCCCGAAGGACCGCCCGTAGAACGAAAGCGCCTGTTCCCCCAGCGCCCGCCGCAGCAGATCGATGTCCTTGGCGTTCGAGCCGGTGCCCACGAACGGCACGAGTTCCCCGGACCGCTGCCGGCAGGCACGGGCGAACTCCAGCCCCTGCCGGACCGCCTCCTGCAGCGCCCCCGGACCGGGCACCCCGCGCGCGCCGTCGACGGCGGCGGAGTACTCCTGGTCGTTCCAGCACTCCACCTGCCCGCTGCGCTTCACACCGCGCATGTCGTACCCGACGACGTCGAAGGCGTCCCAACGCAGCGGGGAGCGCCTCGTAGCTCCCCCGGGCGAAGTCCACCCCGGAATTCCCCGGCCCGCCGGGATGCAGCAGCAGAACCCCCGCCCGCTGGGCCCGGTCGGCCGCGACCCGCCGGGTCACCGCGAGCGGAATCGTCCGTCCGGAGGGCTCGCGGTAATCCAGCGGCACCCGGGCGACCGCACACTCGAACCCGTCCTGCGCCCCGTCACAGGGCCCCCACGACAACACGGGAACGGCCGGCCCCTCCACTCCCGCGGCCGCAACCTCCCGGGGCGCGGCCCCGAGAATCGCGGTCACCGCGATCAGGACGAGGGATATCCCCCACACCACTTGCTTGCACACGTCATCAGCTGAACAGCTCCGCATACGGCGATCCTCCATTGGTCGCACAACGGACGCCAACGTAACCGCCACCCCCCACCCGGCTCTGCCCGGAGCCTGGGGCGCCGAGCTCGACGGAGACTGCCTGAAGGACTGGCCGAAGGGAATGCGGCTGATCGTTCGCAAGTGTTCTGCTTGGAGCCCATGCCCTCGTCCGGTCCGAAGACGTCCTTCCAGACCTCGAGGCGGAACCCGGTCGACATGTGGGGCGATCCGCTACAGCTCACAGGGAGACGGAGGTGCTGGTGCCGTCGGTGTTCTTGTCGGTCCAGCGGCGGGACTCACCGCCATCGCTGTAGTTCGAAAGGGTGGAGGTGAAATAGCCCTCGGCGTGCGCGGGGGCGATGCCGGTGGCCAGGGTCAGGATGGCCGCGGCGGCGGCGCCGCGGATGGCGCGCGTGCGTATGTGGTGCACGTTTCTCCTTCTAGGGGTGCGACGGCCTCTCGTGCAGAGGCCGGGTCTGGGGGTGGCGGACTAATGGCCCCGGATGGTCAGGGGCGGCCGGCGCCATGTCAGTGCGAACGCCATGCCCACAGGGAGCAGAGCGGCGACGAGGATCAGTGCGCGGAGGGAGTCGGCGGGGTGGAGAATCCAGGCCCACTGCTCGGGTTGGCCGTTGCGGGCCCAGCCTGTGGCGGCGCAGATCAGGGGGATGCAGGCCAGGGCTGAGGTGGACAGGCGTTGGCCGAGGACGGGCATGAGGAAGAGGGCGATCGCGGTGTAGCCGGCGAGGTTGCGGCCCAGGACGGTGGTGAGGCCGTCCGATTCTGCGAGGCGACTGACCACTGCAGTGCTCAACCCGAGGATGCCGATGGCCCCAGCGAGTGCAGTGTCCCAGACGCGCAAGGGACGGCTTGCGACCGTCTCGATGGCAAGATCGCCTCGGCCCGTACCGTAGAGAAGGACGATCGCCGGCGCCAGGGTGATCAGGTGCCCGATGAGGAAATCGCCTGATGCTCCGGTCAGCGCGGGTACGGGGAGCTGGGCGTCGCCAATGAAGAGGCCCAGGGCGATCGTGGCGATGAGGGTGGCCAAAAGGGCGGGGACCGCGCGGGCCTTGCACCACCAGATCACTGGCTGTTCCCGGCAATGAGGGCGATCGGGGGCTTGTCGGTGCAGTTGGCCATGGCGGCGGTGTTGCGCTGGTACCAGTCGAGCTGGACGTTCTTCGGCTGGCTGAGGATCTTCTCGGTGACGAAGGCGACGTCGCGAGGGTCGAAGCGGCCCTCGATGACGCGGGTTTCGCCGGTGGCCGTGGCATAGAGCCAGGCCGCGACGGGGCCTTGCGCAGCACCGGCGGGGTAGACGTCTCCGTTGAGGGCGCAGGTGGGAGGCTGAGGAAGGTACCCGGAGACCACACCGGCCGCGAGGTCGCTGGGGGTGGGCCGGGTGGGGATGCCGAGCTTGCTCTCCCCTGGGCCGGGTTCGGCCGCCATGGTGAGGGTGGGGGCGATGGTGAGACCGGCCTTGGCCAGACGGTCGGTCGCGGCCCGGGCCCCGGTCGCGATCATGTCCGCTCGGGGTTTCAGCTCCGGCCACAGGCACACCTTGGGGGTGCCGCTGTCGCAGTCCAGTTCGGAGGTAGGGCGGGCGACGACGGGGTCGTAGTCGACGTCCCGGGCCAGGTAGCCCGCGATACCGGCGCCCGAAACCGCCAGGACTAGGGCGGCGGCGACTGCCGGCATGGCGCCTCGGAAGTGGATCACGACCAGGGCGGCGCAGCTGGTGGCGAGGGCGAAGACGGCTCCGCTCCACAGGGCGCGGGGGTCGACGACCTGGTCAACGGCGCAGCAGTTGTCGAGGCTGCTGGCGACGAGGTGCCGGATCCAGCGGATGTTCCAGGACGCGGGGTAGGCGTTGGCGATGAAGGCCACGATCAGCGCGAGGGGGGCCGCTAGCACGCCGGGCAGGATGCGGCCCAAGACGGCCCCGGCGAGCGTGTTCGCGATGAGGATGGCAGTGGAGACGGCGAGGATGCCCAGGTCCGGGATGCCGAAGCCGAGGTCGGCGGCGGCCGCGGCAGTGGCGAACGCGACAAGGAGGGCGAGCAGGCCCATTACGACGACCGGGGCGAGGGCGGGAAAAGTGATGGCGAGCGGGGAGCGGACCGGACCCTGGTCGAAAACGCGTCCCCGGTGGAGGCGGGCGCCCTCCCACGCCCCGGCAGCCGCGCACGCGGCGGCGATGAAGGGCTGGGCGAACGTCGCGGTGCCGGTGGCGGATAGCCAGTACAGCGGCGTCACCCAGGTGGTGAGGTCGTCACCCAGGGCCGTGACCACGAACAGGGCAAGCAGGGGCAGCAGCCAGGTGGCCGAGGAGGACCGAATGATGGTGCGCAGCAGCATCTCAGACCTCCTTACCGACGAGACGGGCGTAGGCGCTCTCCGCGTGCGCGCGGGGTGATTCCCCGTGGTCGGCGAGCTTGTGGAACTGGGCGGTCGTTCCCTGGAAACGGACGGTCCCCTCGTCCAGGACGACGACCTGGCTGTAGAGGTCGAAGAGGTCTTCGGTCTGGTGGGTGGAGACCAGGACCTGGACGTCCCCGGTGAGTTCCTCGACGAGCCGGCGGAACACGGACCTCTGCTGCGGGTCGAGGCCAGCGGTCGGCTCGTCCATGAGGATCAGTTCGCTGCGGTGCGTTAGGGCGCCCGCGATGCCCATGCGGCGGAGCTGGCCCCCGGAGACCTGGTGACTCTTGCGGTCGGCGAGCTTGCCCAGCAGCACCCGGTCAAGAGCACGCTCGGACGCCTGCCAGGCGGCGCTGCGGGACATCCCCTTGAGCCAGCCCGCGTAGGCGACCTGCTCCCGGACAGTGAGGCCGGGCATCGGCGTCACCTGCTGGGGAATCCAGGCGACCTGGCGGCGGAAGGCGCCCCTCTCGCGGCGCTTCGCGGGATCGAGGTCCTTGAAGGACAGTCTGCCCGCATTGGGATGCAGCTGCGATGAGGCAAGCGCCATGAGCGTCGACTTGCCGGCGCCATTGGGTCCCAGGAGGACCGTCGCGGGGCTGTCCAGGTGAAGGTCGAACCCGTCGAACACGTCGTTCCTCCGGGTGTACCGGAAGGTTACGCCGTCGAATACCAGAGCCATGAGGTTGCGCAATCCGCCGCCTGATCTACGGGCGGCTGGTAGTGGTCCACTGGAGCGTGTACCGCCTCAAGAGCCCGGGAAGACGAACGTTGAGGCGGCGGTCACGCGATGTGTATCAGTACTGGGTGTAGACGTCCTGCACCGTCAGGTATTGGCCGTACAGCAGGCCCGAGAGCGCGAAGTAGTACTTCGCTGCTGCCTTGTCGCCCCAGTAGGTGTGGTTGCAGTAATTCGTCCGAGTTCCCTGCGACTCGTCCGGGCCGAAGGTGTCCTTCCACAGCTTCAGCGAGGCGTTGCTGAAGCCACTGCCGCTGTCGGTGGAGCAGCCTCCGAAGCCAACAGAGGTTTGGGCGCCATCGGAGTTGCGGTCATCCCAGCGGCGCGATTCGAACGTTCGAACGCAGGGCAAAGTGCCCATCAACTCGAGGGACGGCCAAGCGGTTTCAAGTCGTTTGACTAGGCGCAACCGGGATGGTTGTGGCAGTACGTCCCGAGGGAGCACCCCTGCCACAGGGAGCCAGGAAGAAGGCTCTCCTGCGGTCGCCCTATGCTTCCCTCACCCCAGGGCGGTTCACCGTGCATGGCCCGATCCATCGTCTGCCTCGCGCGGTCGACCATCGAAGAATGGCCGGAAGGTAATGCCTGCGAGGATGGCCAGTGCCCGGCTGTCGCGCCCTATCCGCCATAGCGGAAGCGGGCGCGGGCGGCCGTCGGGTTACGGCGTGGGAGGAAGAAGCGAAATGTCGCAGGCCACGGCGAGCGAGTTGGACGAGCGGGTGCTGGGACGCAGGTGGACGGTGCGCCTGGACGCTGCCGACCGTGGCAGTGCGGCGGTGCGCGCCTCGTGCACCCGTCCCCCTGTACCGAACAGCGTCTGCCGTCCGCAGCCGCCGGACGTTCGGCCGCGGTCGACCACCTCAAGTCCCACCTCAAGGCCCACCTGTGGGCGGCCTGCGGGCCGCGGGCCGACGCGTACTGCGCGTGCAGGACCGATAACTGCCGCACGCACATCCGTCCCGACGAACGCCAAGAGCGTGCCCAGCCCTGGCGGTGCGGCGGCGCGGTCATCCTGGCCGTGGTCACCGACCGGGAAGGCCGCTGGTGGCAGGCCCTGGAGTGCTGCTCACGCTGCGCGGCCGCCGCGCCCGGTGCGAAGGTCGTCACCCCCACCCCGGTCCCGGCCCCGGCAGTCGACACTCCCGCCCCCGCCGACCGGCCGTCGACCGCTCCTGCGCCCGGCACGCAGTTCTCCGACGGTCCGTCGACGGTGACCGGCCCTGACGAGGTGCCGGCGCCGCTCCGCGCCGGTACGGCGCCGCCACCCTTACGGGAAGATCGCGCAGCGGGTCATCCCGCATGACCTGCGGCCCATTGTTCGCGCGATGAGCTCGTCGAACTCGGCGATCGCTTCCGCGCCCAGCAGCAGCGCACCGAACCCGACCTGGGTCGAGAAGCTGACCGGCTGCGGCTGGCTGGGCATCCCCGGCACAGCCGGCGACCTCCTCGCCTCCAGGCCGGAGAACGCCACCCAGATCACCGTCCCCTCCCTCGCGCCGCGCGAGGACGGGACAGGCCCCTTCACGTTCGGCAAGAAGATGCGGCCCAAGCTCTCCGGCTGGGCTCAGAAGGTCATCTCGGACATCTCCGCAAGGCCAAAGCCACCTCCTCAGCCCGCCTGCTCGCCCTGACACTGGCCACTCAGAGCTCGGCATCGGGACGCCTGGGCCCCGACGGCAAGGGCATCAGCCTGAACCGCTCTTGCCGCCATGGTCCCGGCCGGCGCCGGCGAACTGGAGCGCCTGGCCGACGAGCTGACCGCAGCGGACTGGCTCACCGACGCCCATTACACGTCGCGGTGCCGCACGACGAGCACCGCGAGGACGACCGCGATCAGCGGCCAAAGCGCGTACACGGCCCACGAGCCGGGGACGGTGGCGCTGTAGGCGAGCGAGTGGGGGTCCGGCGCCCAGTTCTGGACCAGTCGCTTCCATGCCGTGACCGGCATCGCGTGGCTCACCGCGGCGGACCAGCGTGCGCTCTGCGAGAAGATCGGCGGCAGCATCACCAGGGTGAAGGCGCTGGTGACCATGGTGGTGGCGCTGTGCCTGATCAGAGCGCCTAAGCCGAGGCCGATCAGTGCGCAGACTGGGGCCAGCAGGGAGGATGCCACCAACGCCCGGAGTACACCTGGGTGGGTGAGCGGAACCCCGGCCTGCTGTCCGTTCAGGATGGCTTGGGAGACCAGGAAGCAACCGGTGGAGATGACCGTACCGACCGCGGTCCAGAGCGCGGCGGTGACGACCGCCTTGGCCAACACCACCGCACCACGCGCGGGGACGGCCACGGTGGTGGTGCGTATCAGGCCGCTGCTGTACTCGCTCACGACGGTGAGGGCACCGACGCTGCCGGCGACGAGCATCAGCGTCATGTAGCCGGCCGCAGGGAACGCGTCGAACACGAGGAATCCCTGATCAGCCCTTGCTGCCGGGCTCATCGTCCGAAGTCTGTTGATCTCCGTCAGTGCCGCTACAGCGGCGGACCCGATGACAAACAGGGTGGTGAGTGCGAGGGTCCACGGGGTGGAGCGCAGCGACCGTATCTTGATCCATTCGGAGACGAGCAGGTTGCGGAACAGGACGGCCGGCTCGGCGACAGTCACGGCCGAAATGGTCGGGGTGGCCGAGGAGAGTGTGGTCATCGGGGTTGTCCTGCCTGGTATTCGACGCTGTCGACGGTGAGTTCCATGAAGGCCTCCTCCAGTGAGGCGGTTCGGGTGGTCAGCTCGTTCAGCAGGATCCGGTTCTCGAAGGCGAGCGCTGCGATCCGGTCCGCCGATAGCCCGGTCACGGCAAGCTTCTGGGCGTCCGCCGACCCCTCCGGCTCGACCGACGCCCCCGCGGCGGTCAGCACCGCCGTCAGCTCGGAGGCCTGCCGCGTGCCCACCACGACGCCAAGGCGGGTGCTGCGTGCAGCGAAGTCCCGTACCGACTCGGCGGCGATGAGCTGGCCCCGACCGATTACGACGAGCTGGTCGGCGGTGTTCTCCATCTCCGACATCAGGTGGCTGGAGAGGAAGACCGTACGCCCCTCGGCCGCCAGGCGCCGGAAGAGGCGGCGCATCCAGAGCACGCCTTCCGGGTCCATGCCGTTGACCGGCTCGTCGAACATCAGCACCGGCGGGTCGCCGAGCAGCGCGGTGGCGATCCCGAGCCGCTGCTTCATGCCGAGCGAGAAGCCGCCGAGGCGGCGGGGCCCGGCCTCGGCCAGGCCCACCTCGTGCAGCACCTCTTCCACCCGGCGTGGGGAGATCCCGTTGCTGTGGGCCAGGGCGGACAGGTGGGCCGCGGCGGTGCGTCCGCCGTGGACCTGGCCTGCGTCGAGGAGGGCGCCGACGTGCCGCAGCCCGCGCGGGTGGCTGCGGAAGGGGACACCGCTGACTGTGGCACCGCCGCCGGTGGGCGTGTCCAGGCCGAGGATCATCCGCAGGGTGGTGGTCTTGCCGGCTCCGTTGGGGCCGAGGAATCCGGTGACCTGACCCGGTCGCACGGTGAAGGACAGCTGGTCGACTGCGGTCTTGTCGCCGTAGCGCTTGGTGAGTTCGTTGACTTCGATCACAGGGACAACCCTGCCGGGAGGGCCCCGTCCGGTCATGGGGCCGTGGGCGGCAATCGAGCGGCCGGGTTCGCCCGTGGGCGTACGTCCGCGGGCCGATCCCCCAGGGGCGGTAGCTGGATACTCTCGCGGGATGGACGTCATACCGACCACCCCGTTGCCCTCGCGCGTCGCACGGCGCGGTCTCCCTCTTGAGAGGCCACGCCAGCGATGACGAGAACGAAGACCATGGCCTGGGTGGGAGGCGCCCTATATCTCCTCGCGGTGGGTCTGCTCATCGGAGGCGTGCCGCGGGCTTCGGGCACCGTCCACGGTATCGGGGCACTGCTTGCCGCGAGTCTGCTCGTCGGTGTGCTGCGACGCATGCCGCTCCTGGCGCTATCCATTGCGCTCTTCGGATCCACCGCCGTGGTGGTGGGCGCCCCGAGCTCCGCCCGTGTGAACCTGTCGGCTTCGCACCAGGGCCAGTTCCTGTCGTATCTGGCGGTGGACCTCATCCTGGGTGTCATCGTCGCCATCTGCGCGCGGCGAGCCTCGATCGTCGCCGTGGCCGGATCCCTCATCGTCCAGCTCCTGATCATCGGCGGCTACGCGCACGGGGACAATCTGATCGTCAACGTCGTGATCGCCCTCCTGGCGATGGCAGCGGCCTGCACGGTCGGACTGCTGAGCCGTGAGCGCCGCGACCACGCGGTGGCACTGCGTTCACAGGAGGTGGCCGAGGCCGTGATCGCCGAACGGCTGCGGATCGCCCGGGAGTTGCACGACATGGTCGCGCACAGCATCGGCATCATCGCCATCCAGGCAGGGGCGGCGAGCCAAGTCATCCGGACCCGGCCCACGGAGGCCGGTGAGGCACTGCGGGCCATCGAGGCCACCAGCAGGGAGACCCTGTCGGGCCTTCGGCGCACCTTGGTGGCACTCCGTCAGGCAGACCCGGGTGCGGCGGCCTCGGG
Organism: Streptomyces subrutilus; assembly: GCF_001746425.1. Taxonomy (GTDB): domain Bacteria; phylum Actinomycetota; class Actinomycetes; order Streptomycetales; family Streptomycetaceae; genus Streptomyces; species Streptomyces subrutilus_A. The sequence goes on from NZ_MEHK01000002.1 coordinate 356,370, forward strand.
AGGGCAGGCAGCCCTCGCACCCTCGCCGGGTCTGGTGGACATCGACCGGCTGGCGGCGGCCACGGCCGACACGGGTGTCCATGTGGATGTGCGCCGCAGCGGGGAAGAGCGCCCCCTGCCGACCGATATCGACCTGTCCGCCTTCCGTATCGTTCAGGAGGCGCTGACCAACGTGGTCCGCCACGCGGGCACCGGACGCTGCCGGGTGCTCATCGACTACGGGTACGAGGAGCTGACCGTGGAGGTCGTCGACGATGGGCGCGGTGCCACCCAGAACGGATCCGCCCACGGCTTCGGCCTCGTGGGCATGCAGGAGCGGGTCGCCCTGCTGTCCGGCGACCTCAGCGCCGGGCCGCGCCCCGAGGGCGGGTTCCGGGTGACGGCCCGGCTGCCGCTGCCCGACCCCGTCAAAGTCGCGGTGGAGGCCCGATGACCACCGGTCCCGTACGCGTCGTACTCGCCGACGACCAGCCACTGGTGCGGTCCGGCCTGCGTCTGGTCATGGCCGATCACTCCGACCTGGAGGTCGTCGGCGAAGCCGCCACCGGCGCCGAGGCGGTCCAACTGGTCAGGGACATCAGCCCTGACGTCGTGGTAATGGACATCCGGATGCCCTGCATGGATGGGATCGAGGCCACCCGCCAGATCACCGCCGGCCCGTCCGCGACGCGCGTCCTCGTCCTGACCACGTTCGACGAGGACGACCACGTCTACGGCGCGCTGCGGGCCGGAGCGAGTGGCTTCGCGGTCAAGGACATGGCATTGAACGACATCCTCGCAGCCATCCGCGTGGTCGCCGTCGGCGATGCGCTGATCGCGCCGGGGGTCACGCGCCGGTTGATCGCCGACTTCGTCGGGAACCCCGCGCGGCGCTCTCCACGGCCGGTCGAGGGCATCACCGAGCGGGAACAGGAGGTCCTGACCCTCATCGGGCGCGGCCGGACGAACACTGAGATCGCGGAGGACCTCTTCATCACGGTGGCCACCGCCAAGTCGCACGTGTCACGCCTCCTCACCAAACTGGGCGCCCGGGACAGGGTCCAGCTCGTGATCACCGCCTATGAGATGGGGCTCGTCACTCTGCCCGGCTGAGCAAGCACCACTGCTCCGGCCAGGCCCGGAGTGTCACGCCCAGGTGCTTGCTGTCTCACCCTGCGGCGTGCGCGGGCCGGGCACCGTCGCCCGGATGGACAGGTCCAGATCTAGGCGGCTGTTCATGTCCAGTCGAACCGGCCGTACGGATTCACATGGGTCCAGAACAGCGCCGACAGCGCCCTGCGGTCCGCGTCGGTAAGCTTGTCCGCCCACTTCGGATCGGCTAGGACCTCCTTGGACAACACCCGGAGGCATCGCAGGCAGCAGAGGATGGAGGACGACGACGTGAAGCGACGCAAGGTGTTCACCCTCGCGGCGGCCACGGCGGGGTTCGCCGTGCTGCCCGGTATCGCGCAGGCCCGGGAGGGCATCGACAGCGGTCTGGATGCCGACGGCGCTGGGGATCTCGCCTACCTCGAGGGCGCCTTCGAGCGGCACCGGGGCGGCTACCACGGGCGGGGCCCCCGACGCGGTCCTGGGCGAGATGCGGGAGGACCTGGCGCTCCTCGCCACCGTGCTGCGCCGGCCCCACCCCGCGCGGGACCGCACCGACCTGGCGCGCACGGCCGCCGGGATCTCCGGCCTGGTCGCGATCGTCCAGCACGACCGCGGCGACCAGGCCGACGCGCACCGCTGGTTCGCCACCGCGGCGAAAGCCGCCCGCGAGTCCGGGGACCGGCGGATGACCGCCTGGGTCCTGGGTCGGCACGCCATGGTCGGCCTGAACTACGGCGTCCCGGGGCAGGCCGCCCGCATTGCCGCACAGGCCCGCCGGGAGGCCGGCGCCCGCCCGTCCGGCGCGGCCGCGCTTGCGGCCGCCGTCAACGCCCGCGCCCTGGCCGCCGTCGGCGACTTGCCCGGTGTCCGCCGAGCGGTGGACGACGTCCGCACGCTGGCCGAACAGCTCGACGGCCCCGAGTCGGCGGACACCTGGTTCGGATACCCGGCCCAGAAGCACGCGGTACACCTCTCCCAGGCGTACACGCTGCTCGGCGGCACCCGCTCCGCGTACCGGGCACAGGACGAAGCCCTGGGCCTCACGACCTCGCCATCGGTCATGACCCGCGCGCTGATCGCCATGGACACCGCCGCATGCCTGCGGGTCGACGGAGATCCGGGCGCGGCTGCCGCGATGGCCGCCGCCGTCTACGACCGGCTACCGCCCGCATACCGGACCGGCCTGGTGCACTCCCGGGCCCAGCTGCTCCACCGGCACCTGGACGGAGCCCCGCGCCAACTACTCGGCGACGCCCTCGCCTGATCGACCCATTGGGTCTCACAGGTGCACGCAAGAACTTCCTGAACGCCCCTTCTGGACACGTAATTGACCCCGGATTCCAGCTCCCGGGCGTGTCGCGGGGGGTGTGCGGAAACGGATCGATTGATGAACAGCCCGAACAGCAAGAAACCCCCACCGCGAGAGCGGTGAGGGCGAGGTGCGGGGTACCAGTTCGGGAACTACGTACCCCGCGTCCGCGCGCTGGCGCTACGGTCGCTCCACTCGATCCCAGGGGACGCACATGCGCAGACGAATCGCCGCCATCCTCCTCGCCTCGCTTGCCCTCGCCGGCTGCAGTGGTGAGGCTCCACCCAAGCCGGACGCCAATCCGACCGCACGGCCCTCGGCGACTGGGTCCGCGGGTGCGCTGGCGCTCGGGACGAGGGTTGAGACCGTCGGAGCTGGCGGCCTCGGGCGTCTCGAGCTGACCCCCACTTCGATCGCCTACCTGGAGGCCGGGTCGACCTCCGAGAAGCCGCAGGCCGAAGGCTTCGTGTTCGTCACGGTCAAGGTGGTAGCGACGGCTCCGGTGGGCACCGCTCAGACTTCGCCGATCAGTAATGGCGGGTGGAGTTGGGTCGCCCCGGATGGGGAGGCCATCAAGCAGGGCAACGGTTCGGCCTTCAACGTGGTCGCTGAGAGCTTCAATGCGAGCTTCATCTCGCCCGGGACATTCGATTGGGCCGGCGTCGTCTTCGATGTCAAGGTGACGCAGGCGGGCGGCATGCTCCTCTACACCGATGGCGCTGGGCAGGCGTACCGCTGGGCGATGCCGAAGACCGACTCGGGCCCGCAGGTCGCACAGATCAAGCAGGAGCTCGCGCCTTGACGCAGCGAATCGCCCCCACCTCAAAGAATCCCGATCGGCGATCCACCTACGAAGGATGTTCACGGCCATCAATGTTCGCGGTGCCGCGATGCCTCGAGAAGGCTCGGCAAAATGCCCCACCGCAGGCCAGGGTTACGGCCAAGGGGCCGGACGGCTAATCTGAGGTATTGACCGTGGATCTGCTCAACGACACGTACGACGGCCCCAGGGCTGGGGTTCCTGCCGAGATCTGGAAAGTTGTGGCGCTCGCCGCGACCATCGCCGGAGACATCGGCATCACCTACGCCACGCCTGACCCACGCCCGATGTAGCCCTCCTCGGACGGGTTGTCAGACCTCCTGCGAAACTTCGGCGATGAGCACCATGCGCCGCCCGCTTGGGCACGGACCGTTCCCCACCGTTGCCGACCAGGAGTCACCGGTGGCTCCCCGAGGGACCGCCGCGGAGCGCGTCGCGCAGGACGAGCTCCGCCCGTCGGTCCTGGCGTCGGCTACCTCCGCCTCGTCTGGGCGCCGGCCGCTGGGGGAGGGGCCCCGCAGCTGACGGACCACGCTGGGCAAGCCTGCGAAGGAGAGGAGGGCAACCCCTTGACCGGCAAGGGTTCCACGGCGGGCAAGGGGGCGCTCCACCTCGCCGCCCGCGGCGAAGGGCTGTCCCGAGCCCTCCTCCCCACGGGAGGATCGGGCGCGTGATCGGGGTCCAGCCAAGGTGAGCTCAAAAGTGGCAATGGGATGATCTTGATGTGTCTGTAGGGCGGTCACCAGGGCCGTCTGTCGTCGGCTGAGTCGATCGGCTCAGCCGGCTCCTGGCGGGGATCACCGCACGTCCGCTTCGAGCTGGGTCGGAATGCGGCTGGCGCGGAGTTCGCGCAGGTCGGGGATGTGGTTGTAGAGGGTTCCCGGGCTCACTCCGAGCATTTTGGCGATCGAGGTGATGGAGTGCTCGGGGTTGGGCAGCAGATCCCGGGCCATTCGGAGGATCTTCTCGTCGACCACGGTGGGGCGTCCGCCGACCTTGCCTCGGGCGCGGGCGGCGGCCAGGCCTTCGCGAGTGCCGGAGACGATGAGTTCGCGGATGAACTCCGCCAGGGCGGCGAAGACGTGGGAGACGAGCCGGCCGCCGGGGGTGGTGGTGTCCAGGTTCTCGTGCAGCGAGGTGAACCCGATCTCCCGCTTGCGCAGTTCGCCGACCATGGCGATCAGGTCCTGCAGGGAGCGGCCGTAGCGGTCGAGGGCGGGGACCACCAGGGTGTCGCCCGGGGCGAGGAAGGCGTGGCACGCCTTCAGTTCGGGCCGCAGGTCGTTCTTCCCCGACTTCTTGTCGGCGAAGATCCGGCGACAGCCCGCCGCGGTGAGGGCGTCGATCTGGCGGTCGAGCTTCTGTCCGCCGGTGGACACCCGTGCGTAGCCGAGGCGGATCTCGGTGCGGACGGCGGGCTCGGCGACCAGGAGTTCGAACTGGGCGTCTTCAAGTGGCGTGCACGCCCGGAATCCTGTCAGAAAACGGTGACCGGGGGTTGTTGAACCGTCTGGGCTTTTGAAGGAGTTTTTGAAGGTTCTGGAGGCGTCTTGGTGGCCCGCCTGGCAATCTTCAATAAACGTTGGTTTTCTGAAGCGTGGAGAGCGAAGCCAGCTGCTATCGCGATCTTCATTGCTGCTGTGGGGTGGCCCGTCGCTGGCCTGGTCATCCGCCGGTGAACCTCACCGTGGGGGCGCGACCAGGCCGATCTCGTAGGCGAGGATGACGAGGTGGACCCGGTCGCGTGCGTCGAGTTTGGTGAAGAGCCGTGCGAGGTGGGCCTTGGCGGTGGCCACGCTGATGGTGAGCTCGTCGGCGATCTCGGTGTTGGACAGGCCGCGGCCGACGAGGGTCAGGACCTCGCGTTCCCGGTCGGTGATGCCGTCGACCACCGCCCGGCGGGTAGTGGCGGCGGGTTCGGGGCGTGCCGCGAACTCCTCGATGAGACGGCGGGTGACGCTCGGAGCTATGAGGGCATCTCCGGCGGCGACGACCCTGATCCCGTCGAGGATGGTCTTCAGCGGCATGTCCTTGACGAGGAAGCCGCTCGCTCCGGCGCGAAGCGCGCCATAGACGTATTCGTCGTCGTCGAAGGTGGTGAGGACGAGGACGCGGGTCTTCGACTCTGGATCCGCGTTGATCCGGCCGGTGGCCTCGATGCCGTCCATGCCGGGCATGCGGATGTCCATGATGGCGACGTCCGGCCGTAGCCGTTGGACCAGTTCCACCGCCTCGGCACCGTTCCCGGCCTCCCCTGCTACCTCCAGGTCGGGGGTGTCGGCGATGAGGACGCGCAGGCCGGAACGGATCAGGGGCTGGTCGTCGACCAGAACGACACGGATCATCGGCCTGCCTCCACAGACACCGGAAGCCGAGCTGCCACGCGGAAGCCGCCTTCCGGACGTGGGCCGGCGCTGAACTCGCCGTGTAGCAGACTGACCCGTTCGCGCATTCCGGCGATGCCGTATCCGGATTCTGCGACGGTGCCGCCCGAGCCGAGGTCGACGATATCGACGGCCAGCTCGTCGGGGCGGTAGTCGACCGTGACGCTGCAGTCCCGGGTGCCGGAATGCCGCACGACGTTGGTGACCGCCTCCTGGACGATGCGGAAGGCCGCCAGGTCGACGTCGGAGGGCAAGTCGCGACGTTCACCCCGCCACCGGACGTCGACCCGGACCCCGGCGGCCGCGGTCTTCCCGACCAGCTGCCCGAGGGCCGCCAGACCAGGGAGCGGATCCAGCGGCGCGGACTCCGGGTCACTGCGGCGCAGCGCGCCGAGCATCCGCCGCAGGCCGGCGAGGGTCTCTCTGCTGGTGGCCTCGATGGCGTCCAGCGCGTTGCGCGTCTCGGCGGGCTGGGTGTCCATGACCAGGCTGCCCACGCCGGCCTGGATGGCGATGATGCCGATGTTGTGGGCGACCATGTCGTGCAGCTCCCGGGCGATCCGCAGCCGCTCGGCCGTTACCGCCTGCTGCGTGGCCTGGGCGCGAACCGTGTCCGCGTGTGCCCGGTTCTGATGAATCGTGTTGCCGATCAGCCAGGCGATGACGACGGTCGACGCCAGGGCGGCCGGCACCGAGAGGTTGAAGGCGTACCCGCTTCCCAGCCGCCAGACCGTGTACGCGACCAGCACGCCGACCGGGAGCACGGCCGCGAGGACCGAGACCCGCCGTGAGCGGGTCGCCGCGGCGTAGCCCACGGCCGCGTCGGCCAGCAGGAAGAGCACGACCGGCGTCGCCCGCACCTCCATCCCGAGCGAGAACACGGCGCCCGCGAGCGCGATGGCCACGGCCGCCAGCGGCGCGCGGAACAGCAGCAGCGCGCCCAGGGTCGTGACGACGGCGGTGACCAGCAGCGGTGCGTCCTCGATGTTGCCGTGGTACCGGAGCAGACGCTGCATTTCATCCGGCCGCTGGAACGTGCGTGCCAGGATGAGGGTCGACCAGAAGGCCGCCACCCACACACCCGGTGGCACGCGTTTGAGCAGGGGTGGATGGGGAGTGGCGATCATCAGCCGATCCTATCGACGCGCTCCCACCGGGGCATTGACCCACGGGTGTAATCCCCCGGGCTACCAGCAGGGCTCACAAGTGTGAACCACCGGCCGATGCCGGCTCCTTGCCCTCCCCGGCAGCTTGGACCCATGATCGAATCCACCCGGCTGACCAAGCGGTACGGCGACACCGTCGCCGTAGACAACCTGACCTTCACTGTGGAACCGGGCAAGGTCACCGGCTTCCTCGGCCCGAACGGCGCAGGCAAGTCCACCACACTGCGGATGATTCTGGGCCTGAACGCTCCCACCAGCGGGTCCGTCACCGTGGACGGGGTTCCCTTCTCGCACCGCCCGCGCGGACTGCGTCACGTCGGCGCGCTGTTGGACGCCCAGGATGTCCACGGCGGACGCACCGCACAGGCGCACCTGTCCGCCCTGGCCCGTAGCAATCGCATCCCGCCTGCCCGCGTGGACGAGGTCCTCCAAGAGGTCGGGCTGGCCAAGGCGGCGCGGCGCCGGATCGGAGGGTTCTCCCTCGGGATGAAGCAGCGTCTGGGCATCGCGGGCGCCCTGCTCGGCGATCCGCCGGTGCTGCTGTTCGACGAGCCCCTGAACGGTCTGGACCCCGAGGGCGTGCTGTGGGTGCGTGGCCTGTTCCGCCGTCTGGCGTCCGAGGGCCGCGCCGTGTTCGTCTCCAGCCACATGATGGCCGAGATGGAGCACACCGCCGACCGGCTCATCGTCATCGGCCAGGGCCGACTGATCGCCGACGAGAGCCTGGAGGACTTCTCAGCCCGCAACGCCTCCCTGGGCGTGACCGTGCACACGCCTGACCTGGCGGGCCTGGAGGCCCTGCTGATCGCCGAGGGTGCGTCGGTATGCCGGGAGAGCGACCAGGCGGGCCGGGTCACCGGCCTGACCGCAGCCCGGATCGGCGACCTCGCCCACCGGCACCGCATCGTGCTGCACGAGCTCGCCACCCACACCTCGTCCCTGGAGTCGGCGTTCATGTCCCTCACCGCCGACAGCGTCGAATACCTCGCAGGAGAAGCCCGATGAGCACCATGACGATCTCCGGCACCCGGCTGGCCGAGCGCCCGGCCGAACCGGTGGCCAGGATCACCGACCTGCTCGCCGCTGAGTGGATCAAGATGCGGTCCCTCCGGTCGACCTACTGGGTACTCGCCCTCAGCGCCGTCGTCGCCATCGCGATCAACTTGAACGCCGTCCACTCCGACCTGACGTACATCGACCAGCCGCATCCCCCACTACCCGGCCTCCCTCCCTACAAGTACGACCCGCTGTTCCACGGCCTGGGCAGCATCGCCGCCGGCGTCATGGCACTGGCCGCGGCCAGCTTCGGCGCCATCACGGTCTTCGGCGAGTACGCCACCGGAATGATCCGCACCACGCTCGCCGCCACCCCCGACCGGCGCGCGGTGATCACGGCCAAGGTGGCCCTCGTCACGGCAATCACGCTCATCCTTGGTGTGATCGTCTCCGTGACGTCGTTCTTCACCACCAACGCGATGCTCGCCTCCCGCCACGTCGGGCTCTCCATCCACGACCCCGGCTGCCTGCGGGCTGTCGCGGCATACGCGCTGGTCATCCCGGTCTGCGCGCTCATCGGCCTGGCATTCGGCGCCGTCCTGCGACACGCCACGGCCTCGATCGTCTCCGTCGTGGGGATGCTCTTCATCCTGCCCATGCTCTTCGGGGGCGAGAGGTACCGGCTCTTGAAGGAGATCGGCAACCACCTGCCGATGGCCGCGCAGGCCCGGCTGGCACTGAACCCCGACGGCCACACCAGCCTGGGCGAATATCCGGCCACGGTCACGGGCTCCTGGATCGCACTCGCGGCCTGGGCGCTGGTCTCGGTGACCGTTGCTGTGATGGTCGTGCGGCGACGGGATGTCTGAGGCCGGCTCAGCGGGCGGCCTCCGCCACATCTTTGCTGAGCGCACTGAAGTCGACGTCGAGGTGGGCGTCGTAGTGGTCCGGGGCGATGGCGAGTTCGTAAGTGGAGTACTCGCCGAAACGCATGATGTGCTCGGTCAGGTCGGGGAGATCTGAGCCAGGTCGAGCGGGTCGATGACCTCACCCTCAGCCTGCAGCTCGCGAACCACGTCCGCGATGTCCAGGGTGTTGTGGAAGATCACCAGATTGGCCAGCAGAGAGGTGAACTTCACGTCCTTCTCCTGCTCGACCGGGTCATTCGCCCTCACTGGCTTCGTTCACTTCAACCGACAGCGTTTGTTCGTGGGTTCCGGCGGCGTTTAGTGATCATCGGCACTCTGGATGTTCGATGAAGCTCGCCGCGCCTGAGCCCGCAGGCTGCTGGCCCACGCACATGCGCTGCATCTCGTCACGCATCTCACCGGGCCACCACAAGCGCGTCGCCAGGATCATGCGGAGCATCGGGATCGAGGGAGTCCGTCTGCGCCGCCGGCACCGCACCACCCTCGCGGACCAGGCCGCGGCGAAGGCACCGGATCTGATCGGCCGTGACTTCACCGCGGCCGTGGTGAACACGAAGTACGTCGGCGACATCACGTATCTGCCGGTCAGCGGCTCGAAGCCGCTCTACCTCGCGACCGTCATCGACCTCGCCTCACGCCGGCTGGCCGGATGGGCCATCGCCGACCACATGCGGACAGAACTCGTCACCGACGCCCTGACAGCAGCCGAGCGGACCCGCGGGAGCCTGGCCGGAGCCGTGATGCACACGGATCACGGCTCGCAATATACGAGTAGGGCGTTCGCTGAAATCTGCAGGTCAGCAGGGGTCCGGCAGAGCATGGGCGCGGTCGGGTCAAGCGCGGACAACGCCGCTGCGGAGAGCTTCAACGCCGCCTTCAAGAGAGAGACACTCAAGGGCCGCAAAGGCTGGCCGAACGAGCGTGAAGCGCGACTCGACGCCTTCCGCTGGCTGACCCGATACAACACCCGACGCCGACACTCCCGCCTCGGCCAGCAATCTCCGATCGCCTACGAGAACGACCTCCAACCACCAGCAATTACCCTGGCCCAGGCCGCATAGACGTGTTCAGAATCCGGGGTCAAGGCCCTTGCAGGAGTACCGGCATCGAGCGCTCGGACCCTCTCAGTGATACCCCGAGATCGCAGCACTAGCATCCGGCCTGTGCACCCTGAATCCCGATGGAGCCTTGATGGCCTGCTCCCGCCCGGTCGGATGGTCACATCCGATGAAGGCGACGGAGATCGACAGCCCTTGTGGCTCAGTGACGGGCCAGCCGCGCCTGACCTGTGGACGCGGATGCACACCGAACGCGCACGTTCCGGCTTGTGGCCGCTGCTCCTCGACGCGCTGGACCCGAACGATGGCGAGTTCCGCCCTTGGGGGTCCGGGGAGGTCTTCCCTGAGCAGATGTCCTCCCCGGCAAGCCATGATCCTGCCGGCCTCCTCGCACAGTGGTGGGCGACCTACACGGCCGTCGATGAAGACGACGACGTGCTCGACGTCAAAAGGCGCCTCGCGGTTACGGCCCCCTTCGGAGAGGTATGGCCCGGTCTTGCGGCCAGCCGGGGGACGGTAACGAACCCTGAGCAACTGGCCTCAGAGTTCGCGGAGGCGTTCCTCACCGACTGCCCGCGGACACGTCTTGGACTGGTTGCCGCACCGTCCGGTGCCGAAGCGCTGACAGCCGTGGGCTGGGCTGGCCCCTGCAACTACGAAAACGACACCGCGAAATTCTCTGCGGTCGTCCGGGATTGGGAACAACGATTCGGAGCCCGTGTCGTCGCGGTCGGGTTTTCCACGCTGCACCTCAGCATCGCCGCACCACCGGTGAGCGAGCATGAGGCTCTGCTGGTTGCAGCCGAGCACTTTGCGTTCTGCCCTGACAACATCTGGCAGGGCAGCAGACCGTACACACTGGCCGCGTATGCCGAGCGGATCACTGGCGCCCACCGCTGGGATTTCTGGTGGGACTGATCCCACTCGCTGGGTGACAGCTCGCTGGCGCACGAGTGGTGGCGACGGAGTCGGTCGTCGGCGGCGGGGCAGCGGGTGACAGCGCGGGCATCGCGAAGGCCGGCGCGCAGGAGGGAGCCCGCAACTCCTCATCCTCAGCCGCTACGACGCGACACGTCAGCTGCGCACGATCGGCCGCACGGTACCGCTGCGCCCGGAGCAGGCCCGCCAGGTCGCTGAGCACCTGAGTGCCGGCGACCCCGGGCACCCCTGGGAAGGCGTCCGCTTCGCGGCGTCATGGGGGTCCCGCGACATCCTGGATGCGACCCCGGTACGTCCGAACCTGGTCGCGGAGATCAGCGCCGACCGGTCCATCGACCGAGGCGGGGTGTTCCGGCACCCACTCAGGTTCAAGCGGCTGCGCCTGGACGTGGAGCTGGAGGACGTCCCGGCGTTCAGCCAGGGACCTACCGCCGCGGCCGGCTGAACCTCAGCGGAGTGCATCCAGCGCGGTCGGGGAGGCAAACCGCTGCGGGCTGACATGCGCTGGATCGCTGTCGAAGGCCAAGCTGCAACAAGTGCCGGCCCGGGACCACCATGAGGGCCTTGCGTCGTCAGGACGAACGCGGGCACGGGCGGCAACGCATGCGCCACAAAGGTCTTTCGGGAGGGTTTTCGGCCAGTGGTTGGCTTAAGGGCTGCGGCCTTATCCGTCGAACCTCTTATCTTGCTCAATCAGCGATCCCAAGATCACGTTTGCCGCCTATGGTGATGGTCGTCATGCCGGGGGAACGGCATGACTCTTCGGTTCCTGACCAGAGCCGATTACATGCGCGGGAGGTGGCTTTGCGCTGCCTCCAGAAAGTACAAGGGGAAATAGTCTTGCGTACGTCTACTCACACCTCGGCCCACTTTGGATTCCTCGGTGGGATATCAATGCTGTCGGCGGGGGCCCTTCTTCTGGCCGGGTCCCCCGCTTGGGCGGATCAGCCCTCCCCGGCGGCGCCGAATGCGGCCGCCGCTGTAGTTGAGAAGGCGACGGGCGTCGTTGACGTGGCCACGCCTGTCCCCGCAGCGGACGCTGCGGGCAAGGCGGTGACGCAGACCGGGGGAACGAGGGTCACCGTCACCATGCCGTCGAGCGCGGACGGCCTGATCGAGGCGAAGTCCGACAGCGGAGACACCGTCAGGATCGGGCTGAAAGGGGCTGCCAAGGGCGTTTCGCCGGTGACCTCAGGTACCGGCACCGTGGTTTACCAGAACGTCGCCGCAGCCACGGACCTGTCCGTGCAGGCCACTTCCGACGGAGGCGTCCGCACGCTGGTCACGCTCAAGGACCGCTCGGCCTCCACGGAGCACCGATTTCCGCTCGAGCTTCAGGCCGGCGTCACCTTGATAGACGACGGGGCCGGCGGTTACCTGATGGCCCGCGACTCCAGCGACGGCTTCGGCGAGACCATCGGCGCGCTGGAAGCCCCCTGGGCCAAGGACGCGGCGGGCCGACCCGTCCCCACCAGCTACCGGCTGGAAGGCAACACGCTCGTCCAGACGGTCCAGACCTCCAGCGACACGACGTTCCCGGTGGTCGCCGACCCCAAGATCACGTACGGGGCTGGGATCTACTTCAACGCCACCGGAGCCGAATGGACGTCGTACGGCATCGCGGCGGGGAGTGTCGGCTACTTCGCCAACGTCGCCGGCTGCGCCTTCACCGACAAGATCCCCAACGTCGGCCTCAAGCGGGCTGCGACGGCCATCTGCTCTGCGGTCGGATACAAGACCCTCAAGGACTGGGGCGCATTTCTTGAGAACGAGATCAACAATTCCAGCCTCAATTCCTGGGCTTGCTACCAGACGAAGCTGGCTCCCCGGAACGGTAGGCTGACAGAGGTCAGCGCGGGCAACTGCAAGTAGGCTTGATTTTTTTGCCAGCCCGGACGTACCGGGAACTACCGTGAGGATTCTCGTGAACAAACCTTCGATGGATAGGCCGTGGTGGGGTTGGGCCATCGTCTTCTTTACGGTACTCATCGCGACCGTACTCCTGGACTTCGCCTGGTACTGGGCCGTTCTGATCGTGATCGTCGCCACGGCGGCCTTCGAGTACGGCTGGGACCGGTACGCCTCTCGTCGCGCCTCGGAGCCCCACCCATAGAACTATCTGGGCGTATGCGGCTGGCTAGCTGGCGATGAGAAGTCGCTCACGCGGCTTGTAGTCGAACCCCGGGGAGATTTCTCTCTCCGGGGTTCGCTCGTGGACCTCGAAGACCTGAAGGCCCAGGTGAGGTCACTCGCGGCGCAACTGAAAAGACTCTCCGCCACTCCCGCCGAAGCGACCGTGTGAATTTATGCTGGAGACGGCGGCCGGCGCGCTGAGCGGCCCCCCGGCCGTCGTCCGTGGGCACCTGCCTCGCCTCCCCCTCCGTGCAGGTGCTCACCCAGACTCTTCAGCCAGTTGCGGCGCTCGGACCGGCACTGAACAGCGGTACCTCCTCCACGGTCACGTCCAGGCGCAGCCGTTTGAAGCGGACCGCGTGCCGGAAGACGCCGCTTCGGTCGACGGCGGTATCGGCGCTGATCTCCGCCACGAGGTCGGGGCGGACGAGGGTGACATCCAGGATGTCCCGGCTCCCCCACGCCGATGCGAACCGCCAGCCCTCCCATGGGTGTCCGGCATTGGCCGCGATCACGTTGCCTCCGACCAGGCGCGCCATCTCGGCACGCAGCGGGGCTGTGCGGCCGATCGAGCGGAGGTGACCGTGCGCGTCGCGGCGGCCCAGGAGGAGGAGCTGTGGTCGGATCATGGTTCCGGTGATGGCGCCGATGATCGCCTCCGTCGTGTTCCGGCGACGTAGTTTGTACCAACCCCTGTGTCCTGGTCGGTAGGGCTGGTTCATGGCTTTGACCACGATGCCTTCGAGGCCGGAGATCTCGGTCCAGGACTCAAGCCACTGCTGGGCCTTGATCAGGTCCGTTGTCATCGGGCACAGCGTCCAGGGGGATGTGAGCCGGCGCGCGGCGAACAGTGCTTCCAGCCGGAGGCGGCGTTGGCGGTAGGGGTAGCTGATCAGTTCGCTTCCGTCCTGCTGCAGGACGTCGAACGCGATGAAGAAGGCGGGCAGGGACGCGGCGAGCCCGCGTGCGCTGCGGCCGCGGGCAGCGGTGCGGCGCTGCAACCCCTCAAAGGACAGCCGGCCCGCCTTCGTGTCCCAGACGACGAGTTCCCCGTCCAGGACCAGGCCGGCGGGCAGCTTGTCCGCCGCGGCAACGAGGTCGGGGAACCGGTCCTGGATCAGCGACCCGTGCCGGGTCTGCAGCTGAAGGCCATTTTCCGGCCCGGTGGGGGTGAACAGCAGGGTCCGGTAGCCGTCGAATTTCTGCTCGTATGCCAGCTCACCCAGCACGCCGGGGCCCGGCACTGCCTCCACGGCCTGCGCCAGCATCGGCTCAACCGGCGGTCGCAACGCCACCCTGGGTGCCTCCCTTTCGCGCTTACGTCCGGGATGAGGACAGTGCTTTCACGAGGTCATCGCGGGTCATGTGCGAGCGGCCGGGAATGTCGGCGGCGGCGGCCTTCTTGTAGAGGTCGGCCTTCGACAGTCCGCTCAGGTCTTCCTTCGGCGCGGAGCGGATCCGCTTTTTGGCCCCAGGTCTCTTCTCGGCGGCCTTACCGGAAGTGGTCGCCTTGCCGCCGGTGGCCTTGGGGCTCCCGGCCCGCTCGACGCTGGCGCGCAGGGCCTCCATGAGGTCGACCACGCCGGTCGGCTCCGCCGGGGCTTCGGCGTTCTCGACGGTCTCGCCGGCCTGCTTTCCTCTCCTCTATGCCCACGGAGAGGCTCGAGCGTGTCAAGGGTAGAAGCGCTTCTTGATCTCGTGCTCAGTGAGGTTTCCACCCTTATCCACGGTTACCCACCAGTCGGATTTCTCAGTCATCTTTCCCTGGGAGTCGAATTTCTCGGTGACGAGATGATTATTCCCATGCTTGTCAGGCGAAACGGTCATGCGATCGGTCATATGGCCGTTTTTGTCGAAATACTTAACGTCGGAATGCCATCCATCTTTGGCGTTCCATGTATCCGAGCTGCGAAACCCGGATTCTCCATACTCCTTTGTGATTTGATGTACATTATGGTCCGCACCACGAAAGGTATCCGTTTGCCTCGAAAGGTGGTCATTGGCATCGAATTCCTTTCTATGGGAATGCATGACTCCGTTCGAGTCTTTGGCCTTCCATTCGTCCGAACTTCCGGTCTTCTGCCCATCCTTGTCACGAAACACTGAGATTGTGTGCCATACTCCATATTGTTTCGTTTGCCAGCTCTCCACCGTGCCGCCACCAGAGGGTAGCTCGCGAACCGTATGCAAATTTCCGCTTCCATCCCTGAAAGCGTCTACTATTTTGCCTTGATCTCCGACTTTCTCCGCTCCACCTTTCGCCTTGTCGCCGCCGGCCACCGACCCTGCCTTTTGCTCCTGATGCGTTCCGCCTGGTGCGGCATCTCTGGACACGCCTGGCGCGCCATATTCGGCTTTCCCTGGGGAGTTCCCGCTTGGGGATTCTGTGCGTTCTGACGGCCCTGTGGTGTCTGGCTTCATGTCGCTCGGTTGGTTTGGTGACGGGTCTGATGGAGGAGGCGGTTCGCGGCCAGCCCCGGTGACGGACAAGCTGGAATCAATGTCTCCCGCGTCAGGCCAGGTGACGGACAAGCCGGAATCGACGTCTCCCGCGTCCTTCGGCTCCTCCGGTGTCTGTCCGCTCGCATTGTCGGCGTCCGCCTTGCTGCTGCTGAGTTCCGGTCGTTCGCCTTGGTGGGATGCGCTTTGGGAGTCTGTTCCCGACGGCGCCTTTTCGGTAGTGTCTGACTTCGTCTCAGAGGTGGAACCGGCGAGCTCCGGCCGTTCCGAGCGTGAGGAGATATCGGATTGCCCTTGAGGCTGCTCGGCGGTGGTCGAGCGTTCGGGATCGCGCTCGGACATGGTATTAGCCCCCGATCAGATGCGAAGGGACTTCTCGAGGAAGGACGGCATTTGAGACGGATCCGCCGGAGCCATCGATTCCGGGGCCAGCGGCTCCAAGGGTAGTAGAGCCGGATCAATTGCAGGCGAGTGGTCGTCGATTCGCATTTCTTCACTTCTGACGTCTCGCAGGTCTACCGAATTCACCAGTTCCAGTCCGGCTCCTGTCGCAGTCCGATCGGTCAGGGCGGGTCTCTCAACTCCCGTTTCCTGGCGCACGCTGTCAATGCGGCCTGACGCACCGGAATTCTCGGAGGGTGAAAGATCGACACCTTTTGCTAGGCTAGCGCCTTCACCGGACCGCGACTCCGTCAATCCCCATCTTGGCAGCGAGGTGCCCGACGGGGCAGAGTCGGCCAAAAAACTTCCGCCCGAACTTTTACCGCCCGAGCCTTTCGGAGGTTCTAGGCCGGCAGCGCGATTCATCGCTTCCATTGTTTCTTCGTTGCGCTGCCTGGTCTTATCTGTTGCGTCCCCAACGCCGTCCCGCCCCATCACAGACCTGCTTCCTTCAGCACGCGTGCCAAGATGCGGCGCGTGGTGCGGGGTACCTTGCGGCGGTCATCCGCCAGCATCTGCTGCTCAAAGCAGAGGCAGACCCGTCGGGCTGCTGTGTCGAGCTTCTTCCTGGCTTCTTCTGACGCGTCCTCCGTCGGGAATTCGACGATTTCGTATGCCGCGTCTTGGCAGACTTCCCAGGTCCGGACGCGCCGCTTGTCTTCGGAGGCGCCGTCGTTTTGGTCGGCCTCTCGCCACATTGGGTGATAGCGGCGCCCGGCGACCAGGTCGGCCACGGCAGATCGGTAGAGGCACAGCGGCGGGTCCTGGGTACACACAAGGTGGCATGCCGGATACGGCTCGAATTGGCGGGCGTGGAGGCGGTGGACGGTCTGCTGCAGTGCGGCCGTGAGGGCGGTCGCGTTCAGACCGCCGGTGTCCAGCCGGTCGAGCAGCATCGCACGCATCCGGTCGCGGAATTCCTCGGTGTCGGTGTAGGTCCAGGCCCGTTGGGCTCCTCGCCGGGTCGCCAGCCAGTCGCTCCCGTGTCCGACGTAGGCGCGCAGGAGGTCCTCCAGGGGGACGGTGGGAGGGCGCCTGGCGCCGACGCTCCCGGTGAGGTCCTCCCAGAGCCGGGCCAGTGCCTGGGGCTCATCGATCGTGGTGGTGACGATGCGCGTCAAGGTGCGCTGTACGTATTCATCATCGACGAGTGCCCTGGCTGCGGCGCATGCCACCGACGACAGGCAGGTCTCGGCGCAAAAAGTGCGGGCCTGGAACAGATTGGCGAAGGCGCCGGCCTGCCGCCAAGTGTCCATGTGGGCTCGGACGTCTTCGTCCGGCGGTGGGTGCGGGGCGAGCGGGTCCTTCACGGCCGGTATCCGGACGAGGAGGGGGGCGTCGTCACCGCCGCTGAAGACGGCGGCTTCACCGACGCCCAGGGTGGTGAGTGCCTTGGCCTGCAGCTCGTCCATGGCCATGGCGCCGGCCAGGACCATGCGGTCGTCCGCGGAGACGATGCGGTGCGCGATCTTCAGGTTGGTGTTCTTGATGACGTCGGGGGCGAGTCGGACGGGCACCTGGTCGGCAATGACGACGCCCTGGCCGTAGGCGCGGATCTCCGACAGCAGGTGCGAAAACGTCTCCACTGCCTGACCGCGGGGGTTGGCGGACTCCTCGGATGATCGGGCAGGCACGTTGGCCAGCAGACGGTGTGCCTCCTCCACGACCAGCAGGTGCACGAGGTCGCGCGACTGGCCTTGGGCCCGGCGGTACTCGGCCAGGCGGATCAGGAGCAGGCCGGTGAAGAATGCCTTGTCGCCCTCGTCGCCGAGGGCTTCGAGCTCCACCACGGTGGGCCGTTCGAAGAGGACGGGGGTGGGCAGGGAGCGTGAGACGTCGAGCATTGCCCCCTTGGCGCCCCTGCGCAGGGACTCCAGTCGCGTGACCAGGGCGGCTCGCATGTCACCTGCGATGCGTTCCTCGTAGCCGAGCGAGGGGATGACCTCGCTGACCTTGGCGACCAGATCGGAGAGAGTGGGGAACGCGTCGGACTGCTCCGCCCCCGCATCCAAACGGCTGTTGTTGTTGGTCCGCAGATCCCATCCGCGATCGACGTACACCTCGTGCAGGCAGTGCTCAAGGATCTGCGGCAACGGCGTCCACATGCCGAAGGACGCAGTGAAAACAGCCCGCAGCAGATCCAAGTGCTCGCTTACGGTAGTGCCGGCCGGCACTTCGAACGGGTTCAGCACGAATGGACCGACGGTCGCCTTGCCTGCGGTGAAGACCTGCAGGTTCCGCCCCAGCACAGGATGTGCGAGCAGCGATCGGTACTCGGCCTTGGCGGGCTCAATGACCATGAACGGCACACCATGGGCACTGGTCTCCAGCAACAGCCCCATGATCGTGTTCGTCTTTCCCGACCCGGTCGTCCCGGGAATGAAGACGTGACGGGTGAGGGATCGCAGGGGCACTTGGTAGCGACCTGCGGTTGTCCGGTGGTTGTCCATGACCTGCCCGACGAGCAGATGAGGTTCTTGGGCATCGACGGCCGGCGCCACGATGTCGAACCTCGGTACGGGACTGATGGCGAAGCCCAGGGTTTCCAGGTTGGGCAAGTGCAGGTACGCCGCGAGCTGCGCCGAACTCAGCAGGGTTTGAGCTGCGAAGGGGTGTCGGTAGGCATTGGGGCCCGGGCGCTCGGGACCGTCGGGAAGCATCCAGTGCACACCCAGGTCCACGACGGAGGGGTGTTCGATGGTCCGTACGGGCTCGGGAACCGACGTGGCGCCCGAGAACACCGCCCGCCAGGCACCGCTGAGCGCTCTCAGGTCATCGGAGTGCTCTCCGAACAGGTACACGCCTGTACGCCATCCGCCGCGGGCTTGAGCATCGGCAAGTGCCTGCAGACGCGAGTTGAGCAACCGCAGGTAGTGATCGGCCAGGGGACTGCTCAGGCCGATGGCCTCCACCCTGCTTGAGACCATGCGCATCTCATTGAGGACCCGGTCACGATCCGCACGCAGTTCTTCGACGCCCACGGGCTCAGCGAGCAGCAGCGCCGCCCAAGTGTGTCCGTGCACCGACCTCAACAGCCGGTCCACAGGCAGCCCGCTGTCACGAGAATCGACGGACGGCGCCCCGGGTACGCCTAGAGCGATCGCACCGTATGCCAGCGGTGGTGTGGCTACGCCGGCGGCCGAGACGTCCACCGCCGGGTAGCAGCCGCCAAGAACGGTCAGGATCATCGCCTGCCGGGCATCCAAGGACTCGTCATCGTCAGGGTCGGCCCAGGTACCCAGGCGTACGGAAACACCTTGTCGGGTGCCGTCGAGCAGGAAGGCGATCGGCGCCCCCGCGCCGGCGAGGCCTACGAGAAGCGGCAGCGTGGGCGGCTCGAATCTTGTCTCTTCATCCCGATCACCGCTCCCCTGCATGGCCTGCGGCGTGGGAGCTTGTACCGAGCGCCCAACCCCGGTCACCCGCACAGCGCGCCGGGCAACCAGCGGAACCACACTGCCACCGCCTGGCAACGGAGGCGTCAGGGCTATGCGCTGGAGATAGTCGACCGCGTCGGTGCTGACTGGGTCAGTGATCATCGCAGCTCCACCTCAAGGAGTACGCCAGTCCGTCGGCAGCCAGTCGTCAGGCTCACCTGTCGGTGCCGTCCAAATGGCGATCCAGTTGCTGACGATGAAGGCGGCGATCGCCAGCATGAGGATGACGGCGATGACTAGAGCCACCTTGTGCAAGCGTCCGTAGGACTTACCCTTCACCTGGGCTCGAGTGGTGAGGTTCGTAAACTCCTCGACGCGCAGAGTTCCATTGCGCCATCGACCACTGACATGCACTTCGTCACCGTTGCTCACAGAGCCCGAGAAGGTCAGACCCCGCATTTCCACGGGCACAGGATCCATGCGGTTGCCTCGGTCGTCATGGCGCTCAATGCGGAAGTGCCAAATCTCGATCTCGTTGTCTCCACTGACCACAGACCGTTCACGCCTGACCTGGAAGTCCCGCACGGTTCCCGTGAAACCCTGCGTGAGTCTTCTCCGCTCCGCAGCCGTCACGCGGCTCTCCGCCACTGGTTCCTGAACGGGGCGGCCGCCTGTATGGGCTTCGAACGACGGTGGGGGATGAGAGGGGTAGGGCGGGGTTGAGGGGAAAACGGTGTGCGCCGTGATCACTCCTCCACACGACGAGCAGCTAGCGGCGCCTGTTGGTACCGGATTGCCACATTCGGGACAGGGGCGTGTGAGTGCCCTCCGGCACTGTTCGCAATGAACGGCACCGGTCCGGTTCTCAAATCCGCACAAGTTGCAGCGCATGTGGTGGCTCCCTCAATCCACGCTAGACCCGAGGGACACGAGATGCGCGCCGTAACATTCAGCAACCATGTGCGTGCAGTGGGTTCGCTACGCCACAGAGTCAGCCCGCTCCGCAGCGATAGACGGCATCGCCCCCAACGAACGCCGGATCAGCAACGGAGTACGGGCCAGGTGGCCGGCCGGGCGGTCTCCTCGGCGCCCCCGCGTCAGCGCCAGAAGTCCGGCGTATGCCAGCCGGAGCGCTTGCACGATGTGAACCTCAGGGTGAACGACTGCGACAGCATGAAGTCCAGCGCCAGCAGCACACGCCCCTCGGACAAATCTCGGATCCGTGCAGACCCCGTTGCCGACAAGTAAGCCAACGCCCAGACGATGCCGCTGCCCGGCTCACGGACGAACACGTGGGCAGGCCGCGAAGCCGACCACTCGCAGGCTGCGAGATTGTGACTGAGCACGGTAGTTGGCCCCAAAGGACAACTCCGATGCACAAAACACGAGCAGGTACGCCGGCGACGTGGTCGAGGGCCAGTTATTCGTCGCTCAGGGCAGTCAGGTCCAGGGGGCGTCGGACGGTTCGGGCTCTTCGGGGTGGAGCATGCGGCGGACGCAGTCCAAAAGCCCCGGCTCACCGCGTCCGGCGGCGGCCATCCAGGGCAGGGCGTCCATGGCGCGGGCGCGTTCTTCGGTGGCCAGGGCTTCGACGGTGGTGTGCAGGGCGTCGGGAGCGGGTTCGTCGGTCAGGCAGAGCCAGCCGATCGCGGCCGCGAGGCGGACTTCGGGGGCCTGTGCCCGGTCCTGCCACAGCTTGCGGATCCATCCGGTGGCCGGCTGGTGCGGGTGGGCACGTGTGATCTCTGCTGTGGCAAGAACCAAGGCGGCCCGGGCCGTGGGGTCCTGCTCCTTGGCGAACCGGGTGGCGAAGGCGCTTCGGACCGTGTGCCCGGGCTCGGCCGCGGTGGCGAGAGCGTAGGAGGCGTCGATGCGCATGGCGGGGTCGGAGGCGTCGAGGAGAGGCAGGAGCACGGGGGCTCCGGTGGTGATCGCGGCTCGCGCGGCGGCCACCGACCAGCCTGCCGGGTAGCCGGTCACTTCAACGCCGTAGTCGTCATAGCCGTCGTGCTGGGGGCCGGAGCGGTGAAGGAGGAGTTCGTCGCGGGAGGCGACACCGAAGTGACGGGCTCGGGCCGGGGCGGCGAGACCGCCCAGAGCGTCGACGCGGTGCCGATGGTGGGGGTCGGCGGCGATCCGGATCAGGAATGGGACGGCGAGAGCGGCGGCGGCCCGGCTGTCGTCGGCGCACATGCCGACCAGGACACCCATCGACGTACGTGCCGGCTCGTCTCCGGTGCGCAGCAGGCGAACGGCCTCCCGAGCGTTCTCCCCGTGAGGGAAGTTTCCCCAGGAAAGGTCGTCGAGAGCGGCTCCGTCGAAGGTCCCGGGCCGGATGGTCGCCACGACAGCCCGGATGTCGAATGGGCCACCTGCAAACGAGGCCAGATCCGCCCCGTCCACCAGGGCCCGACACATCGCGAACGTCGGATCGGTCCGCCAGTCCCCCACACCACACCATCCCACCGTCAATCCACAGAGATTCGATCATGCGCGATTCAGACGACCCGAAGCCACCTGGCAGTCAGACCGCTGCATGCCGCAGACCACAGCAATCCCAGAAACCCCCAGCTCAGCGCGTCTGCGCCGCCTACTCGTGAGCCATGTAGCGCGCACAGGGGCTTCCCAATGGAGAAGTCAAGCCTCGGCCGCCCGTGGGGATACGCGGGCCCGTGCCCTGGGGGGTGAGGTTGATCAGCGGGTCGGGAACGTAGTGAGCCCGAGCTCCCACTGGTCGGCCGCTTCAAGGAGCGCGGCAGTATCCAGCCGTACCTCCACGACGAACTGGTAGATGTCCGCTCCGTTGTCACCCTGCTGCCATGGCGGTGCCGCTTCCAAGGAGAGGTGGACCCGAAGCAGCACCGAACCCTCAGTTCGGTCAGCGAGGCTGAAGGCCAGGACTGGCTGGGTGAACCACGTGTCCGGTGACAGCTCGCCTTCGGCGTCGAGCCCGGTCACGGCGACCCCTCCCGCTGCCGCCGCGCGTAGCCACGCTGATATTTCACGTGCTTCACCGGTCAGCAGGCACGGATCGGCAAAGGACCAGCTGCCCTCGGAGGTTGTCACCGCGCCGCTGATGACCAGCCAGTTGTCGTCGTACGGGTTGGCCCCGGCTTGGGGGAACTGATAGCCCAGTGGGCGAAGCTCGACACGGTTTACGTGATCGTTCAAAAGCACTGACACACGATGTCACGGACTGTCCCGGAGCTGTTCAGCGCGGGTCCTATAGGCAGAGTGGTGCCGTGACAGGCGGTGCTGTGACTTGGTAGAGGCGCCGGTCCCGGATCAGGGCCCACAGGACGTTGACGCGGCGGCGGGCAAGGGCGATTACGGCCTGGGTATGGCGTTTTCCCTCGGATCGTTTGCGGTCGTAGAAGGCCCGGGAGTTCGGGTCGTAGCGGACGCTGGTCAGCGCGGACATGTAGAAGACACGCTGGAGGCCGCGGTGGTAGTGACGGGGCCGGTGAAGGTTGCCGCTCTTCTTCCCCGAGTCGTGCGGCGCCGGCGCGAGGCCGGCGAAGGCGGCCAGCCGGTCCGGGGTCGCGAAGAAGGCGAGGTCACTGCCGACTCCGGCCAGGAGTTCGGCTCCGAGAAGGGGTCCGATGCCGGGCATGCTCGTGATGATCTCCGCGAGGTCGTGGGCGCGGAAGCGGTCCTCGATGAGCCGGTCGACCTCCGCGACCTTCTCGTTCAGCACCCGCACGTCAGCGGCGAGGGCCCGCACCAGCTGGGCGATCACCGTCTCGCCGGGGACTGCGGTGTGCTGCTGTGCGGCGGCCTCGACTGCCGTCGTCGCGAGCTCCTCCGGCATGCGGACGCCTCGAGCGCGGAGCCAGCGGGCCAGCCGGGTCGTGCCCATACGGCGGATAGCGGCCGGGGTCTGGTAGCCGTCGAGGAGGATGAGCGGGCCCGTGCTGGTGAGGACGAGAGCACGCTCCAGGGCAGGAAACATGCCGGTCAGCGTGGAGCGCAGGCGGTTGATCGCCCGGGTCCGGTCACGAACGAGGTCCGTGCGGCGGGTCGTGAGGATCTTCAGCTCGATGGTGGCCTCGTCGGTGGGCCGCATCGGCTTGAGGTCGCGGCGGATGCGGGCCTGGTCAGCGATGACCAAGGCGTCGCGGGCGTCGGTCTTGCCCTCGCCCCGGTATCCGTCGCTGGCTCGATTCACGACACGGCCGGGGATGTAGAGGAGCTCCTGACCGTGGCCTGTGAGCAGAGCCAGGAGGAGTGCGGGCTCGCCGCCGGCCATGTCGACAGCCCAGGTGACGTGATTCCCCAGAGCGAGGACGTCTTGGAGGAGCTGAAGTAACTCAGGCTCTCCGTTCGGCACCCGACGGGACAGCAGCTTCGCGCCGTCCTGGTCGATGGCGACGCAGTGGTGGTGAGTCTTGCCGCTGTCGATTCCGGCCCAGATCCGGTTCATCGCGCTCCAGACGATCGTGCGTGCAGGTCTGCCGCAGACGACCTCGCCGGCATGGCCTTACGCAGCGATCTTTGTCGCACTTCCCAATCTGGCGGCCGGGTCGTCGTGGGGCGCCGGGCGGCCAAGCCACTGCAGCCACGGACGGCAGCCAACTAGAAGCCACACCCGGCACCCCCGGGCGGCCCAACCATACGAAGGGCTCGACCATCCCGTCCCAGGAACGTAAGGCCAACTAGCGTGCTCAAGGGCCAACTATCTCGCTCAGTCACAGAGATCGCGTACCGACTCACGACGGAGTATCCGGTTCGCGTTGTTCGATTTTCGTTCGATACTTTGGAGGGAGAGATTCCGGCCATATCGGCTGAAAACCATACGTTCCTGGGAGGCGGGCATGAGCGACGGCGTCCACCTCCACGTGGCGAGCGGCTACTCCGCCCGCTACGGCGCCTCCCATCCCTACGACCTGGTGCGCCGAGCCGCGGAACGTGGCATTGGAACGCTCGCGCTGACCGACCGGGACACGGTGACCGGGGCCGTGCGCTTCGCGAAGGCTGCTACCGCGGCCGGGGTCCGTCCCGTGTTCGGGGTCGACGTCGCGGTCGCACCCAACTCTCCGGTTCGTCCCGGATCCACGTCACGGCCGCGCACGCCCGTACGCGGCGGAGCCCACGTGGTCGAACCACCGCTGCGGGTCACTCTGCTCGCGCGGAACGCCGCCGGATGGGGGCGGCTGTGCCGTTTGGTGTCGGCCGCGCATGCCGGTGCGGCGGGTGGGCCGCCGGTGGTGTCCTGGGAGACGCTCTGCCGGTACGCCGATCAGGACCTGCTGGTCCTGTTGGGGCCGGTGTCGGAACCGGTGCGGGCCCTGTCGGCCGGGCGCCCGGACCTTGCCGAGCGATTGATCGCCCCGTGGCGTGAGATGGCCGGAGGGAACCTGCGGCTGGAGACGGTGTGCTGGGGCGTGCCCGGTATGGGACCGGGCTCGTTGCGGCTGGCCGCCCGCACGCTCGGTCTTGCCGATCGGCTCGGTGTCCGGGCGGTGCTGGCGAACGCGGTTCGCTATGCCGACCCGGCGCAGCATCGGGTCGCCGATGTGTTGGATGCGGGCCGGCTGCTGCGGCCGATCGACTGGCGTCGGCTGGACTGCGGCGAGCGCTGGTTGAAGGACCCGGCCGCCATGCGCGGCGCCGCGGAGCGGATCGCGGAGGCGTCCGGTGCCGGGCTCGGCCGCGCGGCCGCTCTCCTTGCCGAGACCGTACGGGCTGGTGAGGAGTGTGTGCTCGATCCGGTCGCGGACCTGGGGTTGGGGCGGCCGCATTTCCCCGAGCCGTCGGTCGTGGGGGCCGGACCGGGGCCGGGCGGCGCGATGCGGCTGCTGCGCCAGCGCTGCGACGCGGGGATGTTCGCGCGCGGCCTGGAGGGTGACCGGCGGGCGGTTGAGCAGCTGGAGTACGAGCTGGGCGTGATCGGGAAGCTGGAGTACGAGGCGTACTTCCTGGCGGTCGCCCAGGTCGTGGCGGACGTTCGCGCGATGGGCATCCGGGTCGCGGCCCGGGGCTCGGGCGCCGGCTCGATGGTCAACCACGCCTTGTTCGTGGCGACGGCCAATCCGCTGGACCACGACCTGCTCTTCGAACGATTCCTGTCGGAGCGCCGGTCTTCGCTGCCGGACATCGACGTCGATGTGGAGTCCGCGCGCCGGCTGGAGGTCTACGACCGGATCATCGAGCGCTTCGGGACGCAGCGTGTCGCGGTGACCGGTATGCCGGAGACCTACCGGGCCCGGCACGCCCTGCGCGACACCGGCCTCGCCCTGGGCATCGCACCCCAGGTGGTCGACCGGATCGCGAAGTCGTTCCCGCACATCCGGGCCTGCGACATCCGCGACGCCCTCGCGACGCTGCCGGAGCTGAAGCAGCTCGCGACGGAGGCCAGCTCGTTCGGGCCGCTGTGGGAGCTGGCCGAAGGCCTGGACAAGCTCCCACGCGGCATCGCCATGCACCCGTGCGGAGTGATCCTCTCCAACGCGAGCCTGCTGGACCGGCTACCGGTCCAGCCCACCCCGGGCGGCCAGTACCCGATGGTCCAGGCCGACAAGGAGGACGTCGAAGACCTCGGCCTGCTCAAGCTCGACGTCCTCGGGGTACGGATGCAGTCCGCGATGGCGCACGCCGTCAAGGAGATCCACCGCACGAGCGGCCGCCAGATCGACCTCGACAACCCCGACCACGTCCTGCTCGGTGACCCGGGCGCCTTCGACCTGATTCGTAAGAGCGACACGGTCGGGATGTTCCAGCTGGAGTCCCCGGGACAGCAGGACTTGGTCGGCCGGCTCCAGCCGCGCGACGTCCAGGACGTCATCGCCGACATCAGCCTTTTCCGGCCGGGCCCGGTCAAGGGCGGCATGCCCGCTCTATACATCGCCGCCCGCCACGGCGCCGCCCCCCGCTACCCGCACCCCGACCTTGTCCCGGTGCTGTCGTCGACGTACGGGGTGACGATCTGGCACGAGCAGATCATCGACATGTTCGCCGTCCTGACCGGCTGCGACCGGGCTCTCGCCGACATCGCCCGCCGCGCGCTCGCCGACAAGGAACGCCTGCCGCAGGTGGAGGCCTGGTTCAAGGGCGAGGCCGGCCGCCGCGGCTACTCCCCCGCCGTCCTGGACGAGGTGTGGGAGATCATCAAGGGCTTCGGCGCCTACGGCTTCTGCCGCGCGCACGCCGTCGCCTTCGCGGTCCCGGCTCTCCAGTCGGCATGGCTCAAAGCCCACCACCCGGCCGCCCTGTACGCGGGGCTGCTGGAACACGACCCCGGAATGTGGCCAGCCCGGGTCATCGTCTCCGACGCCCGCCGCCATCACGTGCCCGTCCTGAACGTCGACATCAACAAGTCGAAGCCCGACTACCGCATCGAGCAGACCGAGCCGGGGGTGTGGGGAGTTCGTCTGTCGCTGTCCTCGGTGAAGGGAATCAGCGAGGACCAGGTCGCCCGGATCGCGGCCGGCCAGCCCTACAACAGCCTCCAGGACTTCTGGCAGCGTGCCCGCCCCGCCCTGCCGATCGCCGAGCGCCTCATCCAGATCGGTGCCCTCGACACCCTGCGCGGCCCGCTCACCCGACGCGACCTCCTCCTGCAGGCCGCCGAGCTCCACGCCCACACCCGAACCCGGCCCGCCGACGGACAGCTCCCCCTGGGCGGGGAGCTCGTCACCGCTGAACCCTCGGGCCTGCCGGAGATGACCAGCCGCGAAGCACTCAGCGCGGAGATCAACGTGCTGAAGATCGACGTGTCCCAGCACCTGATGACCCACCATCACCGGTTGCTGCGCGAGGTCGGCGCCACCGACGCCGCCCACCTGGGGGCCATGTATCCCGGGCAGAAGGTCCTGGTCGCGGGCGTTCGCGCCTCCACCCAGACCCCGCCCATCCCCTCCGGCAAGCGCGTCATCTTCGTGACCTTGGAGGACGGCTCCGGCCTCGTCGACATCGCGTTCTTCGACGACAGCCACGACGCGGTCGCCCACACCGTCTTCCACTCCGGACTCCTCCTGGTGCGGGGCACCGTCGAGGCCCGCGGCCCGCGCCGCACCGTGGTCGGCCAGATGGTGTGGGACCTGGAAGAACTCGCCGCCGCCCGCCGCGACCACGGCCCCGAAGCCGTCCTCCACCTCCTCGGCCAGAGCCGGCTCGCCCCCCCCCCCGCCCAAAGCGGCGCCCCGGCACGGACGCTGGCCCACGGCACCGGCGGGGCCCGCCTGCACCCGTACGCCGACCTCCAGCCCGCCGGCACCCGCTCCGCCGACCTCAAATCCCTCGGCTACACGAGCCCCGGAAGCGCCGGGTGATGATCGCCATGACCGAACGTCGCATCCTCCACGCCCACTGGCACCTCCCCCACAACGACGACGCGGACCTGTACGCGCAGCTCCTGGCTGTCGCCGAGGGCATCACCCCGCGCGTCCAGGCGATCCCGCCAGACGCCGCGCACCTCGACATCACCGGCGCGCTCCGCTACTGGCAGCGCGACTCCGAAGGACTCGCCGCGCTCCTGCGTCTGCGCACTCTGGCCCTGCACGGCGTGCAGACGACGTGCGCGGTGGCGCCGAACCGGATGCTGGCCACGATGGCGGCCGCCGTCACACCGCCCGGCATGACCACTGTGATCGACGCGGAGGACGTCGAGCGGTGGCTGCGCCGGCGCCCGGTTGCGGCCCTCTACGGCGTCGGTCCCGCGACCGCGGGCAAGCTGCGCACCTACGGCCTCTACACCATCGGCGACGTCGCCGAGACACCCATGCCCACGCTCGTCCGTCTCTTCGGCGCCGCCACCGGCCGCGCCCTGCACGCTCACGCCCACGGCCAGGACCCGCGCACCGTCCAGACCCAGCCGATCGCGAAGCCCTTGACCGCCGACCGGGCCTTCGAACACGACGTCCTGGACCCGGCCGAACACCGCAGAGCTCTGCTCGATCTGGCCGGGGAGGTCGCCGCCCGCCTGCGCGACGGGCAGCAAGCCGCAGGCGAACTGGCCCTGTCCGTCCGCTACGCCGACCGCAGCGTCAGCAACCGCAGCCGCACCCTCGCCGAAGCCACCGCACACACCCAGCCGATCGCCGCGACCGCCTACGAGCTCTACGAGCTGTTCGGCCTCCAGCGCGCCCGTGTACGAGCCATCAGCTTGCGCGCACAAGACCTCCGTCCCTCGAGCGAAGCCTCCCAGCAACTCACCCTCGACCCAGGCGACGACCGCGCCCTGGCCGTCGAAGCGGTCACCGACCGAGCCCGCGCCCGCTACGGACCCGGCACCATCCGACCTGCCACCCTCGCCGCGAAGGCGTTCTCGCCAGCACTGACGCCCTCCGAAGGGCACCGTCCGTGACAACCCCCGGGTTCCGCATCGCCGGTGGACCCTGGCACCCGGGCGAGATGTGGAAGCCCAGCTTGCCGAAGGCCTCGCGGACCCCGATGAAGCCCTGCGGCAGCTCCGGCTTGAGCAGGCCGCCGATCTCCTCGCTGATCTCGCCGTACGACTTCAGGCCCAGCGCCTTCAGCAGCCGGCAGTGGGTGCCGAAGACGTTCATGGCCAGCGGCATCGCCGAGCCGTAGGTCAGTGATCTCCTCGTCTACGGGCGAGGGTCACTCCAGCCAGCGGCGTATGACCAGCAGCTGATCCAACGCGGGAGGCAGGGGCAGGAGGGGGATCGGGGCCGGCCACACGCCTACGCCGCCTCGGGTGAGGCAGGGACGACCGTTGGGCGGGTCTGGTTCTTCAGCTCCATACGGGCCGCCACCACATCCTCCTTCTGCAGGGTCGACCAGTAGGGATGGTCAACCACGGCGATCGACAACTCCCGGATCTCCCTCCACATCCGGTCCGCCGTCTCCTTCTCCTCCTGGGACCAGCCAGGGCTGTCCGGGACGTCCCCACGGTGGGAGTACCGCTCGCCGGCGGCCCAACCCGTCATCGGCTCCACGCTCCAGGGCAGTCCGGCGAGAAACGCGCGATGTTCGGCGTGGGCGCGATGCAGCTGCTCCTGGAGCTTGAGGAGATCGTCAGGGAAGGAGCACGCGTCGGATGAGGTCACCTCCCGATCGTATTCCTGTTCGATTCCAGATGGGAAACCGACGCTCCGCTGTATCCCTCCGACGGCCCGCCCCGGGGCTTCGGCCCCGGACGGCCGTCCATCTCACTCGCCGCGGCGACGGTAGTGCGACGCTGGATTCAGGGGCCGCGACGTGCGATGTGGAGGTTCGAGTGCGTCCGATCTGGTCCGGTGCGATCTCTTTCGGCCTGGTCACTTCTCTGAACTAGCCGGTCAAGTCTTCGGGTCACCCAGTGCCCGCCCCGCTACCTCGCCGACGAACATCGTCGTCGTCCCGCCGGTGCACGCCGCCCGCGACGTTGGCCTACTGGTGGCGAAGCTGATGTTCAACCGCCTTGCCATGATCGGGGTCGAGTGGGTCGACGGCACCCGCGCCGCGGGCAAGTCCCGCCTGCACCTGCTCGGCTACGGCCACCGGACTGGCCCAGCCTTCGCCACCCTCATTGGTGTCGGCCGCCCCGCCCGGGATGCCGCCTGAGGGGTCCCCGACTTCCTGCACCGCTGATGCGGGAAAATATCAAGACACGTGGCTGAATCGTGCGTCTAATGGCCGGTGTGACGAACCCTCAAGCACCCTTCCTGTGGCTTCCTGCACAAGACGATGGCCCCGAGGCGCTCACGCTCGTCGTGGACACCCCCAAGGGCACCCACATACGCCGCATCCCGCCCGCGCTACCCCTGCCCGCGCACATCGACCACGGGCCGGGGGCTGAGGAGGCAACCCACAGGGCGGCTGCCACCTGGGGCATGCCCGACTTCGTGTTCCAGCAGGCCGCACACGCCGCCAAGGGCTCGGGCAGGCGAGAGCTGGGCGACCGGCTCCTCCTGGCCGGGCGCCGCGGGGCGGTCGTCCAGGTCAAGGCGCGCACAATCGCTCCCAAGGCCGATGCCCAGGAGATCGTCTGGATTCAGAAGGTGGCGGCTAAGGCCATGAGCCAGGCCAAGGGCACCGTACGACAGCTGCGCATGATGCCTGCCTATATGGTCAACGGCCGAGACCGGGCCATGCAGGTGGACGGCAACGCGTTCGAATGGATCGCGGTCTTCCTGCTCGATCACCCGCACGTTCCCCGGGACACCGTGGTCACCTGGCAGCCGCTCGGCATGCCCGCCATCGCTCTCACGCGCCGCGACTGGGACTTCCTCTTCGACCAGCTACGCTCCACCACCGCTGTACTCGACTACCTCTTTCGGGCAGCCGGCGAGCCCGCCGTTCCCCTCGGCGACGAGCCGGTGCGCTACTACGAACTCGCCGCTGCGGACGCGGATGCGCCTCCGCGGCCGATCGACACCGAGCTGGTGGGAGCCGGCGGCACGCTGTTCTCCGTCCCGCAGTTGCCCCAGGCCCCTGCCGGCGGTGACGGCACCAATGTCCACCGAGTCCTGCGCATCATCCTCGAAGACATCGCGCTCACTCCGTTCGGCGAGCCGATGACGGAGCTCAACCGCTTCACCGTGCTCTCCGACCTCGACCGCCTCCCGGTCTCGGCCAGGGCGGAGTGGGGGCACCTCCTGCTGGACATGCTTCGCGATGTCCCGGACGTACCCGCGGGTAACTGCAAGTGGCGCTTCCGTCGCATGCTCTACGAGGACGGCACACGCCAGCTCATCGTTGGCGCAGCCACCCGCTTCGACCGCACAATCCAGGTCGCCTTCACCGCCTATGTCCAGCTTCGCCACCACGAAGTCACCACACGCACCGGCCGAACCGACGAGTCCTCGACCCTCGGAGTGCTGCTTACCCCCCGCCGGAACGGAAGGCCCTGGGACACCAGCACCGTACGCGTCCACGGAGACCTCGAGATCCCATCGGGGGACCTGAAGCTCTACAGCGATGTGTGGAACCGTGCCTTCGAAGAGGGCGATGCGGTCGATCACAGCCGAGCCGGACGGCCCCCGGCAGCACCGGCAGCAGGGTGACGCCGTCGCCCTGACCGCCCTTACTCCGCCGTTGATCCGAGGCCCCGAAGCGCTACCCGGCACGCCAGACAGCCGGTGACCGCCGGCATACCCGAGTGGTCCGGGGCTCAGGTGATGACGGTGGCGCTAGCGACTCAGCGGGCCACAACGCAACCGACCCAGGCATGTCCCGTCGCGCCCGGTGATCCCATGGCCCTGTACGGGGTCCGGGGGCATTGCGGATGAACGCAAGCAGCGAAGCTGCGCCAGGGCTGATGGGCCAAGGGCTCCAAGGTGATGCGCGGCTACCGCGAGGCGACGGCGGGTTCAATGAGAACGCCTTACACGGCGTGCTGTACCGTCAGAGACGAGCACGAGGAAGGGGGCCGCAGCAGCTGTTGCGGCCCCCTTCCTGCAGGTCACAGGCCCTACCCAGCGCTCGCAGTCACTCCTTCGCCTCCGGGGTGGCCAGCTCGATACCACGAGCCTTTCGCAGCCACCGCAGCCCGAACCCGACCGCCAGCGCGCAGCCTCCGACCCAACTCCACCCCTCCGTCAGGAGTGTGTGCAGGCCGTCGTGCCACTGGATGTAGATGATGTGCGCCCCCACCGCCATGGCGTGCAAGGAGTTGGTCCGGCTCCCAGACGACAGGATCCAGTCCAGCGGGTACCACAGCGGGCGCGTCAGATCATGCAGCCGTAGCCGTACCGCCGCGTACAGAAACCCGCGCGCGTGCTGGCGCTGCTGCCGGGGGGTCAGCACGTATCCGCCCTCCGGGTCTCCAGCCAGGACGTCTAGCCACGCCCCGCGGAGGTTCCGCTGCGGCCCCGCCAGCCGGGCCGCCAACCCGACCGACTGAGCGGCCAGCCGGGACTTCCTCCCCCTCTCCCGAGACACCAACCGCCCCACCGCTAAGGAGAGTGTGGTCACCAAGCCCAAGAGAACAATCACGAACGGCAGCAGGCCGTTGATCCTCTCCGCCATGGCGAGGACAAGCGAAGTCACGACAGAAGTAGCGGCGGAGACGGCGGTGACAATAGGCCGCGAACGACGACGAGCTCGGGTGCTCGACCGCCTGTGAGCGCGGGTGATCACGAGACACCCCCGGCGAGACCGAGGCCGAGACGGGAGCGCCGCGTCTGGCGGGCTTCGAGCGCCTCCGTCGCCTGCAGGCGGCCAGCACCTGTCAGCTCGTAGTAGCGCCGGGCCGGGCGACCAGGGTGAGGCGACTTCTCGTCCCAGCTTTTCACCCAGCCCCGCTCGGACAATCGATCCAGTATCGGATAGACGGTCCCCGGACCGAGATCGGCGTCCCGGCAGATGCTCAGCCCCCACGCAGGACTCTGTGTGCTGGAGGCGATCAGCGCCTCCAGCACAGCGATGGTCGGCTTTGTCAGCCGCGGAGTTGATGCCATGTCACGAGTGAAGCATGTATCGAGTACGGCATACAAGCCGATATCTGATGCCGCCGCTCGCGCCGCCGCCGAAGACGACGCAGCAGCAGCATCCTCAGCCCGGCGGGCCCCGTCGCACAGCCATCGCTGGCCCGTACGCCCGCACCGCCGAGACCACTGCATGCGTCCTCGCTCGCACGCGTCCGGGGGCTGCACACACGAGGAACGGATCATCCCCGCCCACCTCAAGGGCCCGGCAGAGGCACCCCTGAGGGTCGCGAATACCCGTCTAGCTGTGGGATCACCAGCCCGAGGAGGGAAGCAACGTGCCAGGCCCCCGGAGCGGCTCGAGCACCGGGCCAGGTCCCGTACGCCGGCTGGCCCCACGGCCGCGCTATTGCAGTGCCTTGCGCACCAGCCCGGCGAATCCGTACTTCGAACTGCTGTCGTCGAGCCGTCCGAGAAGGTCGGTCACGGCTGCCGCCTGAATCGCCGGCGCCCATCGGGACTGGAGCTCCATCAACGCAGGCGCACTTTCGGCGTACAGCACTTCGAAGTGGCCGCTATTCGACAGGACGACGAGGAAGCAGGGGGCACTGCCTTCCTTGTCGGTATGCACGCGATAAATCTCCAGCCACAAGGGGATGTCGTCCTGAGTGCCGAGGCCGCCCCACTTGTAGTAGCCCGCGCTTTTGACTTGCTCGTCCCAGTCATCGAGGTGGCTGAAGGGGGCGAGGGGGTCGCTTTCCAGCTGATCCCACGTACCTGAGGTGGTGAGCATGAACGGCAGCGTCGTCATACGCACACCGTGCCGTACGTTGCCCGCCCTGCGCTGGTGTTCTGAGACATCCTGAGCGCCGGCGGCAGGACCGCGGCCGCGGGGGACCGCGGGTCGTTGCGCTGGCACCCTTCTTCACATGCGCCGTCCGCGCGCACGAGCTGGCCGCCCGACGGCCTGGCTGGGCGTACGGTGCACGTATGGCCGGGCAGGAGCTCCGGTGCGCGCACTGCTGGAAGCCGTTGCGGGCCACCGCCCGCAGCAGCCCACTCGCGTGCGCACCAGGGGCTGCCACCGGCGCCGTGCCTCGACGCCCGGTTCTACTCGGCCCTTGGGGAGGATCGGACCGGTGAGTAGCGGCTCCGTCAGGCGCTGGTGGCGGCTGTGCCCCTTGCGTTTGCCGGTGGGGATAATCAGGTCGGGCTGAATCCGCTCCACGGACTCGCCGAGCGCGCGGCGCCGGAGGACGGTGTGCAGCATGTCCTCGGTGATGACGGGTGGCCGGCCGCCGCGCTTGCCCTTGCGGGCCGCGGTGTCGATCTTCCAGGGTCGACTCCCGGATGTTCTCCCGCTCGGCGTCACGCCCGACAGACTACGGACCCGCTGTGCCTCGCGACGGCACATGCGGCAGGTGGTCCGCAGGGGGTCTCACGCCACGTGCAGGTGCCGACCTCGGCGCGGGGGCTCCTCCTCCTTCGTGGCACGCGGTTCCGGCACGGCCTGGAGGGGGCCCGACTCGGCGGTATCCTCGGGCTTGCGGTTCAGCTTCGACCTGAGGCCGTTGAGCTTGCTCTTGATGTGCGGCGCGGCCTTCACGGCGACGGCACCGAGCGCAGCGGCGGCGACGGTGGCGGCGACGCCGATCACCACGCCGTTCGCGACGCCTTTCTGACGGCCTTCTTCCCTCGCCTCAGCCCTGATCTCGTCTAGTTCGGCGTCGGCCGGGTAGAGCACGGCGTGTCCAGCGAGCACGTTAGCGGCGTCCCGCAGGAGGGCGCTGATCCCCCCGGGACTGCTCGAGTCCGAGAGGCTCGTCCCAGCCGGGCGTTCCACCACGAACACGTCTCGGATGGTCCCGGTCTCTTCGTCATAGGCCATGGGAGCACTGTAGGGGGCAGCACCTTTGCCGGGACGGGGTATCCGGCAGGTGGCCTGGCCGAGGTGCTCTTCTGCCGACGGCGTTGCCGCACCACAATTTCGAACATGCGAGAAGAGGACCTCTACACCGAGCAATACTTCGGCGACGAGCAGCAATCGGTCGCCGAGGCGCCGCAATGGCAGCAGCAGGCGTTGCCGACGACGAGGCTGAACGTGCAGCACAGGAACAGGAACCCGTACCTGGACTCTATGACGGCGAAGGTACTCCTGGGCGACTACTTCGACGCCGGGTATCTGCCGCCAGCGGAGGTCGTCGCGGCGGTACGGCACCAGTCGTGGAGGGACCTGGAGTACAAGGGGGGTTCGCTCGACGTCGCCGGTGACCGGCTGTACGTCCTGTTCTTCAGGTCCATGTGCTCGAAGCTGTCGTACGTCAAGGTCGGCCGGACGAAGAAGGACGACAAGAAGCAGGTCCGAAAGCGGATCATGGCGCATGAGAGCGAGGCCAAGATCGCCCAGGCGGTCCTTTTTGACGCGTGGATCTCCCCTCCCTGCGTGTCGGCCGTCGTGTGGGAGAACCGCGTCAAGGCGCACTTGAGTGCTGCGGCGGCGGAGGACATCATTCCGGTCGAGCAGGTGAAGGCCGAGTACTTCCGTGGCATCGCCTTCGGCGCTGCTGTCCGGGTTGCCCGGATGCACGAAGACCGTAGCGGGGTTGTCTTCCTCGCACCGTGATGTCCGGTCCCAACAGCTACCACGAGCGATGGCCTCAGTACTTCCGGCCAGGCGAGATCCCCATCCTCTGGACGGTGACCAGGCCCGACATCGATGGCATCTTCGAGCTGGCACCGCACACAAAGGACCCGCGCGATCTTCCCGGGACCCTTTCGTCGGTGGGGAGCGTGAGAACTTCCTGACCTGGTACACGCACCCGCTGCACGCCGACACGGGGGGAGCCGCTGAACTGGCTGCCTCTCCCAGTCGTCGACCGGGGGTGGAACGCAACAGCGGGACACAAGGGCGGCTTCATCCAGGAGGCGACAGATGGAAGCCGGCGCCGCTCCAGCCGACGATGAATGTCGTCGAGATCGGACGAGCGGCCGGGCTCTGGGTTCCAGAACTGAGCTGATCTGCCCCGGGGCGGTGGTCTTCTCGTCTAGCGCCCGGGCAGGCATGCTCAGGAGATGAACCTGCCCAGCAGCCCACACCTCGTTGTCTACGCCGACGAGTCGTCAAACTCGGGCCAGAACCTGCTCGACCCGGACCAGCCGGTGTTCACGGTGGCGGGGATCCACCTGCCCGATGAGTTGGCAGCGTCCATAGTCGACGAGGTTCGAGCCCAGCTCCCGCCCACCCAGGGAGAGCCCAAGTACGGCTCCCTCGCCCGGTCGGCACGAGGCCGCAAGGCCCTGATGCGGGCCTTCGAGCAGCTTCCAGAGGGGAGCACCCGCAGTTACGTGGTGGACAAGCAGTTCATGGTAGTGACGAAGATGGTCGACGTGCTGGTTGAGCCGCTGGCACACTCGGTCGGCCACAACTTGTACGAGGGCAAGGAGGCCCTGGCGCTGGCAGAGATACTCCACATGGGCGGGCCGGTCCTCGGAGACACCACCGCCTACCAGAAACTGCTTAAGGGCTTCGTGGACTGGGTTCGGCAGAAGGTCACCACCGATGATCTGTTCGCGATCTTGACCGCCTACAGGGACTCGGTGGCGACGCAGCAGGGTGACTTCGCCGGGCTGGTTGATCTGCTCACCTACTCGCGTAGCGTCGCCGACGAGACCGCCAGCGACATTGCGGCTGGCAGAGAGCCAGATCTGCTCGACCCGGCCGTGCCGTCGCTGTACTGCCTGGGCCACAGCTTCGGGGAGTCCATCGGGCAGTTCCGCCTCGTGCACGACGCCTCGAAGGTGATAGACCGGAACGAGGCGCTGCTACGCATGACGCACCTCGACCTGGCCCGCCCGGGAGAGCTCATGAAGCCGTTCCCGGCTACGCAGATCGACTTTGCCGACAGTAGAGATCACCCACAGCTGCAACTCGCGGACTGGATAGCCGGAGCAGCACGGCAGTGGGCCTCGCATCTGGCGGTCGGCGGAGGGGACCGCTTCTCGCAGGAGCTGGAGGCGACGGTGCGTCCCTGGGTGGTCGACGCCATATGGCCTGCCAGCCCGGAAAGGTGGCAGGCCATCGACCATGACGACGATGGACAGCCTTGATCAGAGCCCGATGCCGTCGGTGGCTGCGTCCTCGAAGAACTCGCCCTCGGCGACGTACTCCCAGAACACCGGCGAGTTGGTCGAACCAGCCGCCCTGCGCGCGAAGCTTCTCGACGCGCTTGCCGCTCTTGCGGCCGGTGGTCACCAGTCCGCGCCGGCCGGAGTGTCCGATGATGCGGCGGCCGGTCATGCCGGCGTACCTCGCGGCCCGGGCCATCGCGCTCCGACACCGTCCGGCGAGAGCCTCTGGGCGCCCAGGCTGCCCCACTGGTCGACGTACACTAACGCCGGTCCGCCGGACTCGGCTCCGGCGGCGAGCTTGGCCTCCAGCCAGGCATTCCAGCAGCGAACCGGGCAGCTGTCGGGGTGCTCTCCGTAGGTGACGGGCACGGTGCGGCCGGGTCGTCCCTTGACCGAGGGGACGTCCACCTTGAGCCCCTCGTCGGTCGGTACGACCTGCGGGTCGTCGCCTTCGGACATCTCCTCGTGCGCCGGGCGACAGCGAACTTGAGGGTGTTGAGGGCCCGGTTCGGCAGTCGCGCCAGCTCCGGCACCACGTAGCTCCGCCGGTGGCCTCGGGCGTCGGCCGACTGTCCGCGTCGTTCGTGACCGCGGGCTTATCGCTAGCCGGGGCCGTTAGTCCGGAAGCGTCAACGGTGGCGACGATGCTTTGGCGCCTGGGAGATGATGCGGTCACCCACTGACGTACGGCGCCCGGCCCTCGTCGGCTACGCTGCCATCTCTCAACCGGAGGGGACTTCCTGACACGGCCCTCGCATGTAGAGCAGTCCGTGACGCAGACTTGTGCTCCGGCGAATATACTAAGGGCACCAAGTTACTCAGGCACGAAAGGCCCTCCACCACGGTGGAGGGCCTTTCGTATGTTATGCCTGTTTTGCCGTCAATCTCAGGCGACCTGGAGCTTCGGTCGGCCGGTCGCTGCCGGCGGTGCCTGGTGGTACGTCGGCAGCTTCAGGTTGGGCAGGTCCCCGGCCTGGATGCGGACGAGGGCAGCCCGGAACGCCGCCTCCATGCTCTCGGGGCTCTCGTACTTCGCCGCGAGGGGGTGGAGCCGGTAGGAGTTGCCGTTGCGTTCCTCGCTGCGCGGCCTGAGCACGATGTTCAGCTCGCACAAGGGCGCCATCAGTCCGCTGACGGCCTGCGGGGTAACCCCGTACTCGGCAGCCATGTCCTTCTGCCGAACCGGAAGCGCTCCCCCGAAGTCGCTGCGGGAGACGAGGTACTGAAGGAACTTGACGGCAGACCCCGACAGCGGCAGGGCCCAGATGCGCTCCGCGATGATCGGAGACATGACGTTAGCCATGGAACAGCATCCTTCCTCGTGAGCGGGCGCCCGCGCAGGGGCATGGCAGAACTATCACCCGGTACGCCTCCTCGCGCGATAGCTCTCCTCCACCACGGGGCCGAGATCCAGCTCCTCCTGGTGGGCGCC
This sequence comes from Streptomyces subrutilus, assembly GCF_001746425.1. GTDB lineage: Bacteria > Actinomycetota > Actinomycetes > Streptomycetales > Streptomycetaceae > Streptomyces > Streptomyces subrutilus_A. Next base: position 394,344 of record NZ_MEHK01000002.1, read on the forward strand.
TTCGGGACCCACCGCGTAGGGGAAGACCTCGGTGTCGTGGTCGTGCCGGTCGGCGATCTCGGCCAGTACCTCGTGCTGAGCGGTGCTGTTGCCGTGGAACCACAGGCGCACGTTGATCTGGATCCGGCCGTTGCCGGCCTTTTCCACCCAGTTGTAGCCGCACAATGCTTGGACTGCCCGGTTGACCGTGGACCGAGTGATCATCTTGCCGCCCTTTTGCGCGGCAATCTTGTTCAGGCCGTCCGTGATCTCCTGCTGGGTGTACTGCGTGATGCCCGTCCCAGGTACCTGTCCTCCCGCGACGAAGAGGAACACGCACAGCTGGGACTTGGTGATGCTGTTGGCAACGGCCAGCTGGGCCAGCAGCTGCGTGAACCAGTTGCTGGCCAAGCTGTACCCGGAGCCCCCGGCCATGTCGTGGACGGCGCGCGGGTCGGCCGCATACTCGAGGTGGACTCCGGTGAGCCGACGGCGCCCTTGTCGAGCAGGCCCGCAGGGTCAGCAGGTCGAGAAGCCCGCCGCGACGCCCACAGCACCGGCTATCTGGAGGGCATCGTCCAAGCCCTGCTGCAGTCGGGGGTGCGTACCGTCGTCGCCACGCTTTGGGACGTCGACGACACGAGTTCACGCGCCCTCTTCGCCGACTTCTACCGGCGACTCATGGGGGACGACGGGCGTCCGGCGCCCTGGCGCGCGCTCTGGGAGGCGCAGCGCGCAATGCTACGACAGCCCGAGGAACCCTGGCAGAGCCATCCCTTCCATTGGGCCGCCCCGGCCCTGTTCGGTCTTTGGAGGCACACCGCATGACGACGGACCCCCACGTCACCGACGGCCTCGACGAGCGCTCGCTCATCCTGGCCCTCCAGGAAGTCACCGAAACCCTGACGGCCGCGACGGAGCCCGAGGGCCTGCCCAGGGACCGGGACGAGGTCCAGGGCCTGCTCGCCGCGTTCCTCCGAGCAGGCGGCCGCGATGCAGCGGAACTGGGGCCGCTGGACGAACCCGGGCAATACGAGGCGGCCCGACGCGTACTCGCGGAGCTGGCCCGGGATCCCGTGACCCGGGTAGTGGCCGAGCCGGTACTCTCCGACCCGCCGGCCGACACCCGGCTGGGAACCGAGCTCGTAGGGCCCTCGCTGGTCGCTATGGCCGGCCTGGTGACCTGGTTGCAGACGAAGGTGGACGTACGGATCAAACGCAAGGACGGCAGGACCGAGTTCGAGTTCCGCGTGACCAAGGAGTCCGCGCCAGCCACGGTACTCAAGGAGCTCGCGGCGACGGTGGCCCGCCTGTGGAACGGTCCGTCCCAGCCGTAGCGGGTGCCAGGCCGCGCCCCTGCCGTGGAGCGCACAGAAACCGCTGCGCTATGCGGGGCGGAGGACGGGATCGATCTCTGCCAGGCTTTCGTGCAGCCGACGGGCCCCCCGGGCAACACGCTCGTCTGTGTCGCCCGACATCTCGTCGCAGAGCCGTAGCGCCTCGTCCAGGTCGTCCGAGAAGATGCTGAAGACATCGAAGATCGCGGTGTGGATGTAGTCGGCGTGGTTGTCGTTGGCGATTGCCAGTGCGGACGCGACTATCGTCAGTCCGGCCCTGTCCTTTCGCCGAAGCAAGCCCTCCGCGGTCCGCCGGGTGACGAAGGTGTCACCCGGATCGAGCACAAGCCCCAGCAGTGGCTCTACGGCCTCCGGCATCTCGGCGAACCCTGCCAGGCTGTGACCGGCATCCGCCCGGTCACGCCAGTCATCGCTTCGCCCGAGTTCGCCAAGCGTCACGACCACCGCGCGCCGCAGGTCACTGTCCACGGACTCGCCCGCCCCTTCCCACGATTCCGGTCAAAATATCACCGAGGCGCCCTACTGGATGATCGCCAGGACAGGTCCTAGTGACCTGAGTCAGAGATTTGTCGTTGGTTTGGGTATGAGTCGTCCTGGTCCGAAGATTCCGCCGTTGTCAGTGACCGATGCCCAGCGTGCTGTGCTGGAGGGTTGGTTACGTCGTCGTTCGACGGCTCAGGCTTTGGCTCAGCGGTCGCGGATCGTGCTGGAGTGTGCGGAGGGGCACTCGGTGATGGAGGTGTCGCGGCGGCTTGGGGTCGCTCCGGATACGGTCCGCACCTGGCGGCGGCGCTTCCTCGAGCACGGTCTGGACGGGCTCGGTGACGAGCCGCGGCCGGGTGTCCCGCGGAAGATCACCGACGAAGACGTCGAGCGGGTGATCGTCAAAACCCTGGAAGAGACACCGAAGAACGCGACGCACTGGTCGACGAGGTCGATGGCCGCGGCGACGGGTATGTCGCAGTCGACGGTTTCACGGATCTGGCGGGCGTTCGCGCTGGCCCCGCACCGTTCGCAGACGTTCAAGCTGTCGACGGATCCGCTGTTCATCGACAAGGTCCGCGACGTGGTCGGCCTCTACCTGGACCCGCCGGAGAAGGCATTGGTCCTCTGCGTGGATGAGAAGTCGCAGATCCAGGCCCTGGACCGGTCCCAGCCGGTCCTGCCGATGATGCCCGGTGTTCCCGAGCGCCGCAGCCACGACTACATCCGCGCCGGCACCACCACCCTCTTCGCGGCCCTCGAGGTCGCGACCGGCAGGGTGATCGGATCACTGCACCGCCGCCACCGGGCCGCCGAGTTCAAGAAGTTCCTGGCCAAGGTCGACAAGGAGGTCCCGGCAGATCTTCAGGTCCACCTGATCCTCGACAACTACGCGACCCACAAGACGCCCGACATCAAGCGGTGGCTGCTGGCCCACCCGCGGTTCCACCTGCACTTCACACCCACCAGTGCGTCGTGGCTGAACCTGGTGGAGCGGTGGTTCGCCGAGCTCACCCAGAAGAAGCTCAAGCGTGGAGTCCACCGCTCCGTCCAAGCCCTCGAACGCGACATCCGGGCCTGGCTCGCCGACTGGAACGAACACCCCCGGCCCTTCGTCTGGACGAAGACCGCCGACGAGATCCTCGACAAAGTCGCCGCCTACTGCCACCGAATCTCTGACTCAGGTCACTAGTAGTGCTTTGTTAGCTGGGCTTGTCATGGTTGGGGTCTGGTAGTTCGCTGGCTGTATGAGGGCTGGGGAACTTGCGGCGGTGCGGGCTCGGCTGGAGGAGTTCGCCTCTGACGTGTTCGCGCCGCTGGTGCGGCGGGACCAGCGGGCCAAGGGCTCGCTGTATCTGCGTGGGCTGCTGCTGGACGGCCGCAGGAAGTCGATGCAGCCGATGGCTGACCGGCTCGGGGTCGATCATCAGCAGTTGCAGCAGTTCATGACGTCTTCGACCTGGCCCGTCGACCAGGTGCGGGCCCGGCTGGCATGGCGGGCGGTAGCCGCGGTGCGGCCGCAGGTGTGGGTGGTGGATGACACCGGCTTTCCCAAGGACGGTCGTTCCTCGCCCGGGGTGGCCCGCCAGTACTCCGGCACCCTGGGCAAGGTCGGCAACTGCCAGATCGGCGTCAGCGTCCACGCCGCCTCGGACACCGCCTCATGCCCGCTGTCCTGGCGTCTGTTCCTGCCCGCTGCCTGGGACGGGCCTGAAGCCGAGGCCCGTCGGCGGGCCTGCCGGATCCCCGACACCGAACACCACCGGCCCAAGTGGCAGCTCGCCTTGGACATGCTCGACGAACTCGACGGCCACGGGCTGCGGCCCGCCGTCCTGGTCGCGGACACCGGCTACGGCGCGAACGCCGACTTCCGCCACGGCCTTGAAGACCGCGGCCGAGCCTACGTGCTCCAGGTCAAAGCCGAGATGACCGCCTACGGCGAGGACGCCGAACCTCAGCAGCCGGCCTACGGCGGCCTGGGTCCCCGGCCGCTGCCCCGTTACCGCATCCGCCCGGTCTCCTTACGCGAGCATGTACTGGCCGCGGGCCGCGGCAGCGGCCGGACCGTGACCTGGCGCAAGGGCTCGAAAGCGGCGATGAGTTCGCACTTCGTCCTTCTGCGGGTCCGGCTCGCCGGACGTCGTCCCAAGCCGGCCGACGACGGCACGATCCCGCTGTCCTGGTTGATCGCCCAGTGGCCCGAGGGCGAGAGCGAACCGGTGAAGTACTGGATCTCGAACCTGCCCGCCGACATCCCCGCCAAGGACCTCATCCGCCTGGCGAAAGCCCGCTGGCGGATCGAGCACGACTACCGCGAACTCAAGACCGCTCTGGGCCTGGACCACTTCGAGGGCCGCTCGTTCACCGGCTGGCACCGGCACGTCACCCTCGTGACCGCCGCCCACCTGTTCCTGACCGAACAGCGGAGGACCCCAAAAGCCCCTGCCAGGGCCTGACCCTCTACCAGGCCCTGGACCTCCTCCAACACCTCATCGCCACCTGGACCGGCACCTGCCCCACCTGCCGACAACCCGTCCCAAGGCCCCCCGACACCAGCTAACAAAGCACTACTAGACGCCGGTTCGACGCACGGCATCAACGAAGTGCGGGCCGCCCCCAGGGCTGGGGGCGGCCCGCACTTCTGGATGCCCGGCTACTGAGCGCGGCGGTCCCGCTGGTTGGGGAACTTCTTCCCGGTGGTCGGCTCGGAGGCCTTGCGCTGGCCCGGGACGGTGGGGATGGCGCGTTGGTTGTCGCGGGGCTTGTCGTGCGCGTTGCGGTCCATGACGTGTCCTTCCAGTGGGTTCTGCTGACGGGTGCCGGGGCGGGTACCGACCGCCCTCCGACAAGAAAAACATTACGGCAAAAACAGACTTTCGAGGAGGATTTCACGCGGCGCGGCGCGATCGGATGGAATGGCTTCCCGGCGCCGACGTGCGGCACGGAGGGCGCCGCAGTGTCGTGCGCAGGGTGGATGTCAGTGGGATGCGCAGGGTTATGGCAGTGGCGGCGCAGAGTTCGTGTCGGTAGGTGTTGGCGGCTCGGCGAGCATCCGCAGGCTGTAGAGCACGTTGTCGTGGAAGCGGTCGATGATGTCGCCGCGGGTGACCATCTCGGCGGCGGCGAGGTTTTGAAGGGCCTGTCGCTGGGCGGCGTCGTGGGGGTCGGTTCCGCCGTCCGGGCGCCGCAGGAACACCGACTTCGCCCGGCGCCCGGACTCGCCGACCTTCCACGCCGCGCGCTCGGCCGGGGTCAACTCACGGTGGAACTCGACCTGCATCGTGCGCGGTGCGATGGGAGCGGCGTCCGCCCAGCCCTCGCGCAGGAAGTCGGGTCCGGGGAGCCGGCGGTGGGGCGACGTCTCCGCCGTGCACCGCGCCCGTTAGGCAGGCGTGCTCGCTGCTCTCGACCGCACCCATCCTCACATCGCCCCGGTCACCGTCCCCCACACCGCCCCGGCGGTGTGGCTGGTGGAGGGATACAGCGGCCCTGGCCAGGATGAAGACGCCATGAGCTTGGACCGCACCGGGCACACGTGTGACCGGGACCGTGAGACGGCCGAGGGAGTGGAGCGCCCGGCCCCGGGCCGGCTGCGTATCCGGGGTCAGGCCCCGCAGCTACCGGCAGCCTCAGCCCGGCGCGATGGGGATCTGCATCCGCACCAGCATGGCCGCGGCCTGTCCGTGGTGGATCGAGGAGCAGGCGGGGCGGATGGGCCTGCTGTGCGCCGAGTGTGGACGGGACCTGCGCGAGAACGACGGCGACCGCGTGCCCTACAACATCCCGACCAGGTCCGGCGGCTGGCGGCTGGTGTGCGAGAGGTGCTGCGACCACGGCATCCACGTCATGGACCAGCCGCAGATCGCCCCGGGTCCGGCGGTGCCCGCACCGCGGTGCCCGCACCCCAGGCCCCGGCCGACACGCCAGCCACCGTCGCCCCTCGGGGGTAGCACGGGTTACCAGAAGCGGCCTTCGCAGAAGTCGTCGTTCGCGCCCCATGTTCGGTAGGCCACTCCGGTCCAGCTGTTCGGGTCGGCGACCAGGTGGCTGGCGGCCATGTCCCTCAGATGGGTACTGACGGCGGCCCTGCCCCCGGACTTGAGCTGCCTGACGAGGTGGTGGTGGATGCCCCTGAGGGTCTGGTTGGCCTTGATGCTGTACCGCCGTCCCAGTTCTAGGAGGTCGAACTGGCGGCGGACGCGGGCGGTGAGGGTGCCGCCCCAGCCTGGCGGAGGGTTGACGAAGTACGTCAGGCGGCCCGCGTCGAGGGCGGATGTGGCGAGCGTCGCGTCCAGCCAGTTCACGGTGTCGGTGTGCTCGAAGTACGGGTGCAGCAGCACGTCCTCGGCGTCCGCGGCCGCCCGGTCGTTCTTGATGTGGTTGCAGATTCCGCAGACCGGTACGAGGTTTTCGGGGGCGACGCACAGGGCTGGGTAGGCTGCCTTGGGCATGACGTGGTCGAGCTGGGTCACATCGCTGTGCCGGCACAGCGGGCACAGCTCGTCCTCAGGGGCGTCCATGAGTGCGTCGTAGATGTCGCGGCCGGGCCCCTTCGTCATGCCGCTGCCGTAGACGATGTCCGCGACCCGCTTGTCGGGTATGCCCTCGATCTTGAAGTTCTCCGCCTTCAGGTTGTGCAGGGTGCGTGCTTGGGCGGCGATCCGGAGGGTCGTCGCGGCCTCCTCTGCGGCGTCGGCTGCCTCGCGGAGGCTGGCTCCGAGGTTCCCATTGGCCGCGGTGTCGCGAGACTTGCTGGTGCAGGTCTCCCAGCTGCTTCTGGCGCTGACCGTGGGCGGGTTCAGCGGCCACATCAGAGCTCCCCTCCCTCGCGGTCGGCCAGCAGGATGCGGACGAGGCCTCTGGCCTCGTCCCCGAGCTGCCCGCTGAAGTGGTTGATCACCTCTTCGTAGTCGCCGAACTCGTGGACGGCCCTCTCGACCTCGGCGTAGAAGCCGGACCTCATCACTTCGAGGCCGAAGATCTCGTGGGTAAGGACGCCGACGTTCTCGCCGTACGTCTCGTATCGGGGGCGCCGGGCGCGGATGTGCTGGCCGTTTCGGGTGATCTTGTAGACGCAGGTCTTGGGAACCTCCTGGAGTACGACGGGGGAGTGCGTCGCGGTCACGGCGACACCGTTGCGGTCCGTCAGCAGGTCGGACAGCGCCCGGATGAAAGCGGACAGCAGTGGGGGGTGCAGGTGCGCCTCTGGCTCGTCCAGGAGGACGAGGGTGCGTTCGGCGACCAGATCCACGAGCCCGGTGAGGGTGAGCAGGACGATGGCGTGTCCCGAGCTGAGGTCCATGAAGACATCGCGCCACAGGCGGCCCGATCCCGTGTACAGGGCGCTGTGTCCGGGGCGCTCCCCGAAAACGACCTCGCAGTCGTCGAGGACGGCGGTCTGGAAATGCCGATCGCTGTTCAGCCTCTCCAAGGCCTCCAGCCAGCGCTCGTAGCGTCCCGAGGTCATGATCGACTCAAGGCTGTCGATGAACTCGTCTGCTTTCGAGCCCGGCGTGATGCCGACGTGCCTGTAGCGGGTCGTGGGAGAGGGCGGCCTGACGCCGGTGTACGTGTCGAAGGCGCTGGAGCTGACCAGTAGGACGTTGGCGAAGGTCTGCGGCTCTCCGAACTCGGTGGGAAGGTGCACGATTCTGCCTGCGGTCGCTTCGAGGAGGCCTCCGTGGTTCACGGCGGCTTGGGCTAGGGAGTGCAGGAGGGTGGTCTTCCCCTCGCCATTGCGCCCGATGAGCACGTGGATGTTGGTGGGGGGTGTCGATTCGGGCGTGACCTCGAATTCCAGCGGTCCGCGCGCTGGGAGGGAAGGGTCTGTCTGCGGGGGGTGGTAGTCGAACCGGTAGTCGGCCAGCCGTCGTCCGCCGGCTGCGATGCGGTTGAACTGGCCGACGACGGTGTAATCCGCGACGCTGCGCAGAAGCGATTGGCGGACGGCGCTGGTCCACCGCGCGGTTGCGAACACGCCCAGATTCAAGGCGAGGTCGTTCAGGCCGTTCAGGATTTCGCGGCACATAGCCGGTCCGAGGTCCTTGATCCTCTCGTAGTACAGGTCGTCCTGGCCGAGGGAGACCCAGTTGCCCAACCTGCGCGGCAGTCCGCCTTCGTAGATGCCGGTGGGCAGTGGGCTGGGACCGGGCTCCTGGTCGAGTAGGGCGATCTTGACGCGGCCTATCTCGACCGGCAGGGTGCTGGGGCCCCGCCGGATCCAGAGGTCGAAGCTGGTCTTGTAGTGGTGGTCGTCCCAGCGGTCCGGGACGAGGAGAGCGGCGCGGGGGCCGGCGTCGGAGGGGAAGGCTCTGGTGGGTTGGACGATGAACCGCACGGGATTCTCCAGCTGGTGGCAGCACTCGAACCCCGAAGCCTATCCAGCCTGCAAATGTCGTCCGCGCTTCAGCGCCTGTCCCCCGGGGCGATGACCGCGTAGGGCCCCTCCCTCCAGGCTCACCACGCTGAGGGTGGCGCGCAGCGAGGCTCGTCGTCGGCAGGCGCGCGAGGACTTCCTGCTGGGGACGGAACTATGCGTTCCCGGGCTGGCGGCCTAACCGACCGTGGTGGCTCAGCGGCGGTAGTGGTTGAACACCGCGTCCCTCTCCGTCTCCCACGTCCACCCTTGTACATCCCCCCGGCGAAACTGCTCTGACTTGGCGAGTACCTCGAACTGTGGGGAGGGCTGCTTGGTGCGCTTGTTCACGACGATGGCCGTCAGCATCACCGGGGCACGTCGGTCTGCCTCGACCTCGCAGGCGGCTTTCAGGAGGCGGCTCATCAGCCTGCCGCGGGGCGGCACCGAGAAGTGCGACTCTCGCAGCAGCGAGCTCAGTGTGCCGTAGCAGTCGGTTCGTCCTTCGGCCGCCCAGGCCTTAATGATCTCGACCATCGCGTCCCTCGCCGCGCACCAGGCCTCAGATTCCTCCCGCAGCCGCGGGAACTGTGTGTCAGTCATCCCGGTATGGCAGCACAACAGCGCGAGGAAGGAGGGCGTTCCCCAGAATTTGGGCCAGGATCGGTCCCAGGTGCCGCTGCCCGGCTGCGCCTGCCCCGACCACAGGGCGCTGGGGCTCGGGCGGGTTTCCGGCGAAAACGGGTCGGTCCGACGGCAGTCTCGACGGCAGCGGGCCCGCCTATCAGGCTGGGTTGAGTACGGTGACAGAGGGGGGACGATGGCGTTTCGTGCTGTGCACGCCGAGTGGGGCACGGTGTTCTCGCATCTACCCGACCTAGGATGCGGGCGGGCGTGGGAGGCAGTGTGGAAGGTCCGCCCGCCCGCTGCGATCGCCTGCCCAGAGTGCGGGCACTCGATGCACGCGAAGACCTCCGAGCGAGGGCTTCGCTTCTTCGCCCACGCCCCGCACGCACCGGACTGCGAGATCGCCCGCCAAGGAGAATCCGAGGCGCACCACCTCCTCAAGCTGGAGCTGGTCAGCGCGGCCCGGCAGGCCGGGGCTCACGCTGAGCTGGAGGTCCGCGCGCCGGACGGGTCGTGGCGGGCGGACGTGCTGGCCAGTGATCCAGCCGGGGCTTGGCGGATTGCCCTGGAGGCGCAGCTCTCCCCGATCACCGTCGCGGAGATCACTGAGCGGACGCAGCGTATGGACGCGCACAATGTGTCCTGCTGCTGGTTCAGCGACCGGGCCCGTCCTCCGTGGCTCGGGGCTGTCCCCTCGGTGCGGCTGGTCTCTGCGGAGGGTGGTCTGGCCGTCGCCGAAGGCCTGGTGAAGTTCACCGGGCGCTCCTGGGAATCGGGGCCGCAGGCACCCCTCGTCGAATTCCTGCACTGGCTGTTCACCTGCCAGGTCTTCCCGCACACCCCGCGTGTGCGACTGAGGTACCCCCAGCGCCAGCTCGCCGAGGTCTGGACGGCCCTCCAGTACATCCGAGACGAGGAGGCCTATCTGTGGCAAGAGGAGGAGCGTCAGCGGCAGGCGGCCGAGCAGCGCGAGCGGCTCCAGGAGCGGGTGAGATACAGACGGGCCGACATCGACCGGAAGAACGCCGCCTCCCGTCGGGCCGCCCTGGAGCGGGCCACCGCCTGCGAGGCGGAAGCGCGGCGGGCGCATCTCGGACCCGCCGGGGCCCAGTGGTACGACGCGCTGATGCGCCGGCCAGGGGTGGGGCAGGCCGTCGGACACCTGGCGCGTGAGCACCACATCACCGTGACGCCCGGACTGAGCACCGGCGATCCGAGGTGGGGTGGGGGGACGCCGCTGATCGGCCCGGACGGCACTCCGGCCGCCGTGCTGTCGCCGGTGGCCAGGCTCATACGAGGGGAGGCGTTCCGGCTGCTGGCGGGGATGCTGCTGCTGTTCGAGACCAGCATCGAGCAGCAGCGTTTCGACCGTAATACGCGGAAGCGCAAGGCCCCCATCGATGGCTGGCGGACCGAACACCTCCCCACAGCGTCCGCGGGTTCTGCGGGCCCGCCCGCTGTGCCAGCACCCCGCCGCGCCCGGCCCCGGCAAACGGGCGGCTCGTGCACCTGCACGAAGCCGGAACTGACCGCCGTCATCATGGGCCAGCCCCACCCGGCCGAGCCTGCCGAGCGGACGACTCCTGCCAGTGTATGCGCAGGGCAAAACGGTTCCGAGGGGGATCCTGGGGCGCTCTTTGTGTGTCGTACTGACCGAGTGGATTTCGATCCCGAATAGCTCGTAACAGGATCTTGGTGAGATGCCCTGGTCGGGCGTAACCGGTGTGATGATTCGGCCGTTCGTGAGTGCGTGAGCACTCGGCCGTGGATCGTGGACGACGACTTGTGGGCGCTGATCGAGCCGCTGCTGCCGCCCTGGCCGACGAGGTCGCCAGGGCCGCGGCCGGTCGCAGACCGGTTGTGCCTGCAGGGCATCCTGTACGTCCTGCACAACGACATTGCCTGGCAACTCCTGCCACCTGAGCTGGGGTTCGGCTCGGGACAGACCTGCTGGCGAAGACTGGAGCGGTGGCAGCAGGCCGGGGTCTTCGACCAGCTGCACCGAATCCTGCTCGCCGAGCTGAACGCGGCCGGCCGGCTCGACTGGTCCAGGGCATGCGTGGACGGCTCTCACATTCGCGCGAAAAAGGGGGAGCCGACACCGGTCCGTCGCCGGTCGACCGGCGGAAGACGGGCAGTAAGCACCACCTGATCTGCGACGGACGCGGCACCCCGCTCAAGGTCATCACGACCGCGGCGAACGTCAATGACGTCACCCAGACCCTCGCCCTGGTCGACGGCATCCCGCCAGTGGCGGGCCGCCCCGGCCGTCCCCGCAGACGCCCGGACGCCCTGCTCGGCGACAAGGGCTACGACTCCAACCCCAACCGGGAAGAGCTGCGCAAACGCCGGATCCTGCCCGTCATCTCCCGCAAAGGAGCCCCGAACATCAAGGGCATGGGCAAACTCCGCTACGTCGTGGAGCAGACCTTCGCCCTGCTCCATCAGTTCAAACGCCTCGCCGTCCGATGGGAACGCCGCACCGAACTCCACGACGCGCTCGTCTCCCTCGCCTGCAGCCTCATCTGCTGGAGACGCCTCAAGAAACACGATTCATGATCGTGTTACGAGCTAGAAGGGGCTTGTGGCCGAGCAGGACCCGGAAACTACTCTCCACGTTCTGGCGTGCCTTCCTGGCGATCCTTTCGAGTGCACGACACTGTTCAGCGTCACCCCGCTTTCCGAGCTCCAGCATATCGCCGATCACCTTCCGCAGCCGACGCGCCTCTCGCCACATCTGCTTGGATGCATCAAGGTTGAGGCGGTGATACGTCTCGATGAACTCGTCGTGAGCCAGCTGCGCCTTCTCCTCCAAGTCCTCATCTGTCGAGCGGGTGGCGGCAGACACCCTGCGCACTCGACACTGACGACGCCCCGCGCGAAAGTCGGCCAGACGGACGGACGCCTCACGGGATCTTCGTTGGGCGACGAGCAGTCGTGCGTAGGTCTCACGTAGAGCTGTCCGAGTTTGATGTCTCAGGTCGTACCTCTTGATTGCGAAAGTGGCGGCAATTCCGACCAGGATCGCTGTGAAGGCTGCGTTAGCTGCCGCCACACCCACTGACTCATTGAAGTTAAGTTGTGCAAGAAACATCGCACGGTCCTCTAGGAATGATTCGCTGCGGAGCCATTGCTTGCAGGGCTCGCTGAACCTCAGGCAAGTGCCGGGTCAGGGCGTCCGTCGCCGCTTGTCCCAGCGGATCCGCTCAGAGATCCACTCACGCGACCTGTACACACCGGTCTCCTGACACGACTGTGATCAACAGGCACAGAATGAGCGACAAAACAGCCCAAAGGGCCCATTGCGCCAACAACGGCATGTCACACACCATCACACTGGGCGGCTCCCAAACTCCCCGCCCGAACCAGTGGCTCCCGAAAAGCGCCGTCCTGGCTCTACTTCACCCCGCTAGAAACAGCGCCCGACACCGCAGCTCCTGTTGCCGCCGCCGGCGGGGCGCGGGGCGGCAACGGCGGCGACGTCAGGCAGGGTCGGCCTCGTACTCACGGGCAGCCAGGAGGAGTCTCTGCGCTGTGCGTTCCCCGACGCCGTAGCGCGCGGCGATCTCGGCGGATGTGGCCGGCTGCGCCCCTTCCCGGGCTGCGAGGGCGAGTCCGGCGGCGATCTCGGCGACACGGGGGTCTGGTCGGCGCCGGGGGGCCCGGTCCTTCGAGCCCTGCGGGCGGCCGGCCCCGGTGAGGTGGGGATGGTGGCGCTGATCGCCTGCGCTGAGCCTGGCTTGGAGGTCGGCTCGGCGGTACCAGGTACGGCCGTGCCGCTGGACGACGGGTAGGTACCCGTCCGTTCCGTAGTCCCGGACGGTGGAGGCCCGCGTCTCCAGCACGGCCGCGGCCTCCTGGTCGGTGAGGAGGTCGTCCGGGTGCTTCTCCCCCGGCGGCACCGCCGGGGGCCACATGCCTTCGGCGTCCGCACCGGTGGTCGCCGTGGGGCCGTCATGCCCGGATCCGGGAGGCCAGGTGGAGCCCGCGAGGAATGCGCGGGCCTGTTCCTCGTCGTAGAGGCGCAGGCGCCCGCCTTCGTTGACCAGTGGCACCCGGTCGCGCATGTTCGCGCCCTCGTTTCGCTGCCAGGTCTTGAGCACCACCTTCCGCTCGGCGGCGATCTCGGCTTCGGTCAGGGTGGGTCGGCCGCGCGGGATCACGGTGCGCTCCTGTGGGTCGTGCGGGGCCGCGTACAGCCCGTGGGGATGGGTGCTGTGGATAGACTGCCCGACATGTCGCACTCCCTTCTGTGGAGGTGCTGACGGGTGGGGGCCAGTGGGTACCGCCGTCTCCTTCGGGAGTCGGACCGCTGGCCCCCGACACGTTCCAGACGGCGTGTAGCGCATAACGTGCAGGAGCGCCCCGGGCCTTGGCCCGGGGCGCCACCTATCTCTCCTTTGCCTGTCACGACGCCTGCGCGGTCAGGCCCGCCATGGCGGCGCGCATGGCGCGCACGGAGGCGAAGCGCTGCCTCTCGATCTCCCGGTGGAATCGGTCGGCGGACATCTCGGCGACTTCGCCGTCGGTCAGGCCGAACCGGGCGGCGGCCGCGTAGTGGGCGGCGACCGCTGCGGCCACGGCGTCGAGGGTGCGCGGGTCCGGCACCTCGTCGTAGAGGCCGGGCAGCGCCAGGGTCAGCTGCTGGCCCTGGATGAGGATGCGGAGGGCGCGGTCGAGGACGGTCTGCGCGCAGTGCCAGCCGTCCGCGTAGTGCAGCAGGGCGGTGACGGCGTCGATCACGTCGTCTCCGCTCACGAGCGGGCTGCCTACGGCCAGGGCGTTGCCAGGCCGCTCCCACTGGGCGGACAGGCTCGTGCCGCAGTCGCCGCAGGCTACGGCGGTTCCGCTGCTCGGCGGCTGGTCGTCTTCGGTGAGGATCTTGCGGGTCACGCCGCTGGCTCCGACGACGGTGACCTCGTGGCCGACGTGCTCGGCGAGGACGTTCGAGGCGCGGCGTCCCTCTCGGACGGCGGTCAGGTAGGCCTGGAGGACGCGTCCACCCCGCTCCGCGTCCATGGCTCCGGTGTCGTGGCCGTCGATCATCGTGTGCGCCTCGTAGGCCTGGTAGTCCTCGGCCTCGGGCACGGGCTGGTCAAGCCCCAGTCGCCACCAGCCGCCCGACTCCTTGGCCAGGGCGGGGCACGGGTCGGCGTCGTCGCAGGCGATGAGCCCTTCCAGCTCCGCCGCCAGTTCCTCCCAGGGCAGGTGGTCGTCGAACATCCAGGCGTCCTTGGCGTGCTTCGAGTCGAAGGGCTTCTCCACAGGGATGTAGCCGTGCCCGACGCGGCGCATGGCGCGCAGGGCGCATGCGGCCCCGTCGTTCGTCATCTGGAAGAGGAGGTGAGTCGCCTTGGGGCAGCCAGACCAGATCTCGCCGACCCATTCGGAGATCTGCTCCAGCGGGTGGATGTGGGTGTCCTCAACGGGCATTGCGCTCTCCATGTCTTGTGCTGACGGGTTGTCGACCGCCGGTGAGGGGTGGGTACCGACCACCCCATCCGACATGGAAAACATTACGGCTATAAGGGACTTCATGTCAAAGAGGAACCCCTCGCGGCGCGCGAGGGGGCGCTCAGTGTCGTGCGCAGGGTGGATGTCAGTGGGATGCGCAGGGTTATGACAGTGGGATCGCAGAGTTCGTGTTAGTAGGCAGTGACGGCTCGGGAAGCATCCGGAGGCTGTAGAGCACGTTGTCGTGGAAGCGATCGATGTCGCCGCGGGTGACCGTCTCGGCGGCGTCCAGGTCTTTGAGGGCTTGGCGCTGGGCGGCGTCGTGCGGGTCGATTCCGCCGTCGACCCAGACGCGGAGGAGGTTCTCGGCCTCGGCGGGTTGGATCGGGCCGCGTACGGATGCGTGGGGCTGCGTCCGTCCGGTGAGACTGCCGCTACGGCGACGAGACCGGGCACGACGCCGCGGCCGCCGGGTGGATGCACTACCGGGGCATGGGCCTCATCGCCCTCAGCGACAATGTGCGCGGTCGCCTGTGACCGAGCCGATCTCCTCCAGCCGCTCCCTTCGCCGCGAGGGCCCGCAGCGGCGCCGCGACTGGGTACCACGACGCGCTCACCGTCTTCACCGCGCTCGCGTACGCGGATGGCCCCCTTGCAGCCGACGCCCTCACGGCCGCCCTGTCCTGGACCCGCCACTGGCTACCTGGACGAGCTCGCCCGCGCCGAGCTCGTCGAGTGCGAACCGTGCCCGCGGTGCGCGGCTCCGCCCGGCTCACTGTGCCGGGGGAACTCTGGCGTCGTCGCCGTCGAGGCGCAACGCCGTCCCGGAAACGACCGATTCCGGGACGGCCGCCCGCCATGGTGACCGGGAGGCGTGGGCCGTCCAACGGCGACATGCTCGCCGTCGCCCTTCGCCGGCGATACAGCACGGATTCGGTCACCCCAATCGCCCGGCACCTTGGCGTCAGCCGGGATGCACCTTCCCAGCCTCGGTGCCGAGGTAGTGTCCGAGCGCCCGGTAGGCGTCGAATTGGGCGTGGTCGAACCACTGGTCGGAGGTGGCTTGGCGGGGGAATGCCTTCTCCCGGAGGGCGTAACTGAGCAGCTCGTACGGCATGTCGGGGGTCAGACTGGCCTTCACGTAGATGATCTTCCCCTTTGTGGCGGCTGGTGCGTCGGGCGAGAACATTTCTGGTTCCGGGTACTCGATCGTGCCGCGCACCACGCAGGTGGCGGAGAACCGGGCGTTCAGGGCGGCCATCGGCGCCTCGGGTGGGAGCGGTTTTGCGCTGCCGGGCACCAGGTCCAGCAGGTTCTGGCCCCTTTCTTCGAAGGTGATCGTCACTCCGAGGTCTTCGTAGGCGAGCGTCACCGCCTGCGCGAGGGTGGTGGCCAGCGGCGGCGTGTCCCCGGAAGCGTCGATGACATAGATGGTCCGGCAGCGGAGCCGGAGCATTTCGACCAGACCGAGATTGTCGAAGTGCCCGCCGTCGGTGCACAGCAGCAGGGGAGTGGTGTCCGAGTACCGGCCCACCAGCTCCTGGAGTTGGTACCGCAGCCGCCGTACCCGTGGCAGCCGCGGCATGGTCCGGTTGGGCCCGTACTTCGCCAGTTCCGCGAGATAGAGGGGGTTGGGCACCCAGGTGCCGAGCCGCATGTTGGACAGTGCGAGCAGCCGCTCCATATACATCGTCTGGGTGCCCATCGCGGAGGCGAAGGCTGCTCCGGATACGGCGACGGCGGACTGTACGGTCAGGTCGCGCCTGATCAGTGCGGGGGCCGTCTTCTGCAGGGTGTCGGTGCGGACCCAGCCCGTATCGGGGCCGCCGCAGTAGTCGGAAGCGAAGGTGAAAGGCACGGCGGGGCGGCCGGGCGCGGTGCGGTTGCGCAGCGAGAGGGCTGCGGAGGCGGCGAAGATGACCTGAGGGAAGCCCTTCACCTGCCGTGCGTACGGGTCTAGCGGGGTCGGCTCGTTGTTGTAGTCGTAGGGCACGGCGCCGACCGAGCCGTCCTTCAATACAGCGCGGCGCACGGAGAAGGCGCTGGCCAACCGCTGTCGGTAGAAGGGGTGCAGGCTGAACGTGGTCTGGTCGATCGCGAACGCCAGCACGGGCAGGGCAATCGGCACCGTCCATTTCCACCCTGCGGGCCAGCCGCCGGCGTAGACGGCCGCCCAGGACATGAGGGCGAGGCAGAAGAACGCGACCAGGAGCAAGACCAGCCAGCAGACCACGGCTTTCACCCAGCCGCCGCCGACCTGCATGACGAGGGAAGTGTTGCCCTTGCCGAACAGGCCTGCCTTCTCGCCGTCCGGCTTCAGCTTCTTCACTGTCTTGTGGACGGCGGTGAACCAGGTGCCGAGCGCGGTCGCCGCGGCGGTGAGCGCGGCGAGCATCGACAGTCCCCTGCCGTCGTTTTCCACTACTCCTTGCTGGTGCGCCAGCCAGGCAAAGAACCAGATCACTGCCGGAAGGACGATGGAGATCAGGGCGACCGCCAGGGCCATTGCCACGATCGCGTTCACCGTGCTCCGCAGCCATGCCGGGCGGGACTTCGTCTTCCCTGCCCTTGCGCAGGCGAGGCCGACGGACACCAGGCCGGCCAGGCCGAACAGGGCAAGGACGGGGTGCCAGGCGTTCGGGTACAGCTCAAGGGACGGCAGAAACACCTCTGCTGGCCCGGGACACTCCGGGATCTCCGGGATCTCACACGTCGGCTCGAACACCTTCGTCTGCGGCGTGAAGCGGTGAAGGTCGGTCAGCGGAAGCCGTGAGTAGAACGCGTTCAGGAACTGGCCTGCCACCGCGAAGACCAGCGCCAGCATGCCGAAGGAAACGGCCATGCCCCGCAGCACCGCCCCCGCGGCGTTCAGTTTCTCCTTAGGGGTGTCCGCCAGGTACTTCGCGTGCCGGCGGATGTGATCCTCCTCCGGGCTGCCCGGCGCGAACGCGTCGGCGGGCTCCGCGAGGCCGGGCCGCACAGAGGGGTTCCCGCCTGCGTCCTTGAGCCGAGCATCGGTCAGGGCCAGTTGGAAGGCCCCGGCGGTGTACCCGCCGCCGGACACCGACACCAGATACCTCGCCTTGAGCAGTTGCCCGCGCAGTGCCTGCAGCGCGCCCAGGGTGATCGAGGCTGACCGGATGCCGCCGCCGGAGACGCAGAAGCCGACCTCCGCGGGAAGCCGGCCGGGTGGCTGGTACGCGCGGGTGCGCCAGCGGGTCACCGCGCTGGCTTTAGGGTCCTGACCCTTGGCCGCGGTCCACTCGGGCCGGGGCTCCCAGTCGTGGGGCGCGGCAGGCGGGAGGATCACGTCCGGGTCGCTCCACTGGCTCTCCGTCCCGCCCCTGATCCTGTGGGCGTGGGCCACGAGGGGAGGGCGACCGTCCTTCCGCGCACTTAGCACGACGGAGGGGTCCAGCACCCGGCGGCAGTAGAGGGTGACGACGATCAGGACGGCCGCTGCCACCAGCGGGACGACGAGCGCCCATTTCAGCTGGGCGAAATAGGTCGCCCACTGCAGGTTCCGCTCCAGATCACGCTCCGCGGCCGGCCGCAGGACCCCGACCCAGGGCAATACAGGACCGTCCGGGTCGGTCTTGATCCGGTCCAGGGCCTTCCAGAGAAAGATGTTCTCCACGCAGTCCGCCGCCACCGCCACGGGGGTGAGGATGAGGGCGCGGCGGGCCCACAGACGCGCGGACTTCCGATAGAGGAGCAGGTGCCCGAGTCCGAAAGCCCCGGCAAGGGCCGCCCCGTACCCGGGAATGAACCACCGCCAGTCGAGCACGAGGCCGTCCTGGAAGGGCTTGGACTCACCTCCGTCCTTCACGATGACGCGGGCCCCCTCCGCCGTCGCTGCGAACTGCAGCAGCAGTTCCCCGTCCCCCGAGGGCCTGGCCCGAAACGGCGGATCCGCCCCGTACCAGAGGATCATGAAGAGACCGGCGACAAGCCCGAACAGACACAACCAGGGCGAAATCTCTCGCAGTTTCAACTGCGCCTGAGCGTTCGACATGCACGCAACGTAGTCACCTGAACGCCATTCGTATCGATGCGCGCCATACACAAGGTCGTACAGGACCCGCTCAGTCCACCCGCCTTGGCCGTCACACCAGCTGATGCCGCCACGCTTCCCGCGCGGTCCCTCCACGCGGTGGCGGCAGAGCCCCGCCCATGGCCGACCGAATGGCCACTGACATCTGCGTCCCACTGACGTCTACTCTGCGCCCGACACTCAGCGATCCGCAGACCTACATGTGACGGCTGCTCCAGGCGGTCGGCAGACCGTCCTCGCCGCGCCAGACCAGGTACAGGTACTCGTTGTGGTTGACCCCGGAGACCCGGGTGGAGGAGCCAGCCGGATCGCACCAGGTGGCCAGACGCCTAACCGTTCGACCAGAGTCCGGGTCCTCGCCGGCCTCCAGCGTCAGGCGCCCCGGCGTGCGCGAAAGCTTCGTGAGCATGCCCTCGAAGTCCCAGCCGCCACCACGGCGCGGGGCGACCATCAGCTGGGTGGACCCGTCGTCCTCGGGGTTACCCGTCACCAGCCGCAGCTGGTGCGACGGGGCTGCGGCATAGGGTGCGGCCCCCACAGGCGCGGTCACCGCGCCGAGGGCGGCGCCGGCCGCCAGCAGCAGGACGGCCGCGGCCCTGCGGCTCCGCCTCTTCATCACAAGACCTCCAGTTCCAGCCGCCCCGTGACGGCCGTGCCTGTGATCAACCCCGGCCCTCCGCACTGGGCACGGTTCGTCCGGTGTGATTCGGCCGCGGCCTCCAGCAAGTACGCCGGAGGGCCCGGCGCGCACCAGGTGCAGCGCCAGGCCCTCGGGCCGGTCAGTACAGCAGAACGTGGGTCATGAGGATGTGGGGCGGGTCGGCGTCCAGCACGATGACGTACTCGGCGAGGCCGAGTGCTCCCTCCTCGCCGAGGGCAAGGCGTCGCTGCTGGGGCCAGCGCGCGGACGCTGTACTCCCAGGGATCATCCCCGCGGTCTCGCTGATAGAGACCATCGCAGCGACGAGCGCGCCAAACGCCTCCGGCGGAAGTGCAGGGTCCATCATCAGCTGCACGACTTCTTCCGACAGTTCGCACGGAAGCCCACCGTCGTACGACTCAGTCAACGGGGAGGCCCGCCTCCCGGCGTCGCGTGATCAACTCGCCCAGCGAGACCCTCGGCATCGTGCCGGCCAGAGCGGCGTCCGCACGCCGGTCGGCCTCCGGATCCGTGTCGAGCATTGCCTCGAGCCACCACCGCCGCAGGACGTTCTCCACCCTCTCCGGCGCGGCGGCCAGCAGCTCGCGGTAGAACTCCATCCGACGCTCCCCTGACAACGCGGCCGCGATGCCGTCGGCGTTGCGCGGTACGCGCTCCGGCTCGTGCCCGTGAATTGGCTGTGCCGTCATGGTGTGCCCCTTTCATTCAGCTCCGAGTCTGCCCTGACTTCGGACGGGCGGTCGACCCTCTGCGTGGGAACGGCCGCTGTGCAGTGCGTCCTCCAGTAGCCGGCGGCGCTGGCCGTGACTCTCCAGCCGCTGGGCGGTCACCACGACCCGGTGGGTAGCAGGGGTCAGCGCTGTAGGAGCGCCCAGCTCGAAGGCTCCCCACGTGTGGAAGACGGCGTTGTTCGTGAGACCCCACAACGCCGGATCATGAGGCAGCTGACACCTGACAACAAAGTTGGTCGCGATCAGTGCCTTGACTTGCAGTGTCTTGACTTTGGCCCGACTGGATTAGATTGCCAAAGGCATCTATTTCGCTCCGGTCCCCGCCCGGCGCTACCCCGTCCGCGATAGCTGGAACCGGTAGCGCAGGCCCTCGCCGACCGAGCGGAAGAAGTGGGCCGACTGGGGGTGGAGCGGGTTGGGCAGGAGGTGGATCTTCCGCAGGTCGGCATCGAGGGCGTGGGAGACGTACAGCACATGGAACGTCTCCCGCTTCTTCAGGGAGCGCGCCCGGGCGATCTCGGTGGGCGAGAGGACGAACTCCCCCTCGCCTCCGGCTGAGGACTTCACCTCGAAGAGCAGGCTCGACCGTTTCCTCTCGACGACGAGGTCGTAGCCGAGCGTGTCGTCACCCATGCCGTCACCCAGGACCTTGTTGCGGTAGCCCGACACCCAGGCGCTCTCGTCCACGGCGTCGTACCGGTTCATGAGCCAGGCGAGGGCGGCGACCTCCCCCGCGAGTCCGACCGCGAGCGCCTGTGTGTCGGAGAGCTTGCCCCGTCGGCCGGCGGAGAATCCGGGGCGCCCGGCGCCCGGGGGCCGCTGTGTCTGTCGGCCCAGTTCAACGAGCGGGGCGTCGCCCGCGGAGCCGAGGAACTCGGGGGTGAGGCCGGACCGTACGGCCCCCACGATCCCGTGGTAGTTGTCTTCCTCCGCCGACATCCTCGTGCGGTCCAGAACGATGTGTCGCCGCTCCTCTTGCCGCAGCCGCCGTTCCCTCTTCTCCTGCCGTTCGGCGTCGTCCAGCTCTCTGGGCGTCAGTCCGAGGTCTCCGGGTGTCAGGCCGAGCGGGACGGCGTTAGGCCAGCGGTCTCCGGTCCGTAGCCAGCGCAGCGTCGTGGCGTCGTCGAGCGGAAGGAAGTCGAGCAGCCCGGCGGCGGTCGCCTCGGCCGCGAGGCTCTCCGGGTCTCCCGGGAGGCCGGAGGCGGGCTCGTCGTGTGCGGCCTCCCAGGCGTGGATCAGGGTCCGTGCCCGCTTCAGCCGTTCCAGGAGGAGGGGCCGGTTGGTGAGCCGGAGTTCGTCGACGGGCGTCAGTCCGGCGTCCGTGCCGAGCGGCGGGGCCCCGAGTTCGGTGAGCCAGCGGTCGACGTGCGCCTGCATGAGGGCGGTCTCCAGGTGGAGGTGTTCGTCCGCCCAGGCGGTGTCCGGTACGAGTCCGGTCGCGTTCCGGTTCTCGGCGTACGAGGTCAGGGGGGCTCCGGACCGGAACGCGTCCAGATAGCCGGCCCGCAGCGCGTCCAGGATGCCTCGTCGCCGGCCGGTGACGAAGTGCCGGAACTCCTGCTCGATGCCCTCCGCGTTGCGTAGCGGCCGGTAGGTCGAGCCGAGGGCGGTGATCGCGGCGTTGAGCTCGGGCAGCGACAGGGACATGGCCCTGCGGGCGGTGTCCAGGTCGGGGTGGCGGGCCGCCGCCCGCAACGCCTGGTGGTCCGCCGGGGTGAGCCGGGCGGCGAGCCAGCGGTCCAGTTCGGCCTCGGAGGCGGGGGCCTCGTCGTCGGACAGGAGGGCGCGGGCCGCTTCGAGGTCCATGGTCGCGAGCAGCGGCACCAGGATGTCCAGGAGGGCGTCCAGGGGCTGTCGCAGGGTTGCGGCGATCTCGCGCACCCGGGCCCGGTCCTCGCCCAGGACGTCGGCGATCGCGTCGGCGTCCGGGCTTTGGCCCGGGCCCCAGCCGGCCGCGTTCAGGTCGAGGAGGGCCATGCGGAGGGTGTCGGCGAGTTCGGGGTGGTGGAGGAGTTCCATGATCCCCGCGGCGGACCGCTGGAGAAGGTCCTCCTCGCCCTGACGGGGCCCTTCGAGCAGCAGGGTCGGGCTGTCCTGGTGCGGGATGGCAAGCCACCGTCTGCCGCCGTGGCCGGGCCGCTCGGTGATCTCGTCCACGACGGAGGTCAGGACGCCCGCGTGGACGATCCGGATGCGCTTGGCGATCGCGCAACCGCGCCGCACGGATTCCGTGGTGGGGCGGCGGAAGCGGCTGGCGCGCAGGTCGATCACGGCCGCGACGAGGGTCAGGAGCCAGTCCCTGTCGGCCGTGACCAGCGGGTCGCCCGCGATCCCTGCGTGGAACGCCTCTCCGTCCACCCGGACTTCGACGCGGGCTCGGGAGATCCTTCGAATGCGGGAGCCGAAGCGCTGCTCGAGGAGAGCGGCCACCGCGTCCCCGTGCGCGTTGCGCATGCGGAGCAGCGGGGCGCCGCGTTGTTCGAGGAGCTGGACGAGCTGGCGTGCGTCGGTGTCCTCCACGTACAGGTGGTCCACGGCGGTCGGGGAGTCCGTGTCGTCGGCGAGCATGACCGGCTCGAGCCGGCCGCCCCGGCTGACGATGACCGTCGCCCCCGAGCCCTGGGGGTGGGGGGCTTGGCGCGCCTGGGCGCACTCCGCCCAGGCATCCTCGTACGCCCGGCGGAAGGCGGCCATCGTCGTCTCGGGGACGGCGCCGTCGCGGAACAGCTCCGTGAGCTCGCGGACGCGACGCGCGGCGGTGGCCGGGGAGTCCCACCGCTCGAGTCCCCAGTCTATCGTGAGGCGAACCGCGCGGTCGTTCGCCTGGAACGCCCGGCGCAGCGGAGGGGGCACCAGGGGCACGAACGAGGGGGCAGCCTCGTCCCCGTGCGTCCAAGCGGCCGCAGGCCGGACGAAACGCCAGTCGACGCGCTCGCGCGCGGACGTGACGGGCATCCACTCGGCCTCGGCGAGGAAGGCGGTCACCGGTGTGGGCAGGGTGAAGGAGTCCCACCGGTCGTTGTAGCGCCGAACGGTGACGTGGAGGGCCTCGGCGGCCCACCCGGAACAACCGGTGGCGACGAGCTGGGCGTAGACCCGTTTCGCGGCGTCAGACAGATGGTGGTGGTCGTCCTGGCCGGGCAGCCGGTGGAGAGGGGTCCGCCCCACGTACTCGGTGTAGCGCCGCTGGCCTGTGGGGAGGTTCCTGCGCACATGGCGCAGCCAGACGGCTGCGGTGGCTGGCGTCAGAGACGGCGTCGGGGGCGTGCCGTCCGTGAACTGACGGCCGTCCGCCCGCAGGGTGGAACGGGGTACCGGCTCGGGGCAGAGCCCCGAGCCGACCCCCAGGCGCTCGAGGAAGGCCCGCCACTCCGCTCGGTCCGCGCCCCGGAAGGCCTGGTGCTCCGGGGGTGCGGTCAAGCGGCTCCGGAGCGCCGCGAGTTCCTCCGAGACGTCGCGCGCGCGGTCGATGAGCTCTTCGAGCAGCTTCGCTCCTTCTCCACCCCAGCTGGCGCTGAACAGGGCCTTCGCTGCGGGTATCCACACACCGTCGGCGCCGGGGACGAGCAGCCCCATGGCCTGGATGTCCCGCCACGGCGCGGTGTCGCTCCTGAAGAGCCGGAAGGCCCAGGCCAGGACCTCCGCCGCGAGCTCCGGCGTGGGCTTGTCCTGCAAGGAGCGGGCGACCAGTGCCAGCAGTTCGTCGGCGCGGTATTCGTTGACCAGGCCGCCGTCCTCGAGCATTCGGCGGCCTGGCTGCTTGCTTGTGACGCTGCCGAGCCGGTTCTTCCACGGGATGTTCCGCGACACGAAGAAGACTCGATGGCGCAGTGACCGCGGCAGGCGGGGACCCTGCCCCGTGGCGCCTGCCTCGCCGTCGGCCCTGGGCGAGAAGAAGGCCGTGGCACGTCTGACCTTGCTCTCGGCCGCATTGCACAGCCGGAGCTTTCCGTCGTCGTCCATGAGGATGCGACGGCCCTGGAGTGCGCGGGGCCGCTCGACGCAGCCGGCCAGCTCGTCGTAGAAGCGGGCCCAGAGCTCCGGCCGGAAGGGTGTGCTGGCGAGGCTGCGCGCCAGGCTCTCCGCCCAGGTCGCCACAAGTTCGTCCGACGGCCGCGGTGAGCGGCCGACGAGCGTGGCCACGGCCTTCTCAAGCCGGGCCGCACGCTGCCCGGTAACGGACGGGTGCACGAGTACGGCGTCCGCGTCCCGGGTCAACCGGTCAGTCGTGAAGAGGGTCCGGTCCTTGTCGTCCCAGAGTCGGGCTTCCGTGAGGGAGGCCCATGACCGGGTGTCCGGCGCCAGGGGGACGACCGGGGCCGTGCCGACCTCGTGTCCGAGCCGCTCGAAGGCTCGGGTGAGCCGGTCGGACATGGACGCGTCCCAGCTGAGCAGGTCTGCGCAGAGGGTCGGTGGGAGCTCCAGGGTCCCGGCGGAGCAGGCGAGGAGCGTCTCGGCGCCAAGGAGGGCCAGCTCGTCCAGGAGGAAGTCGTTGAGCGGGACCGTCTTCTCGAGGTCCACGCGGGCGAGCTTCGCGAAGAAGGGCGCGTTCACATGGGCTGGAAGGGGGGCGACGGCCTGCTCGCCCATCGGCAGGTGGGTGTAGAGGCGTCCTGCGGTCAGTCCGTCCCCGACGGGAATCGCGAGCGTGACCCGGGCGTCTCCCTGCCAGTCGCGCCAACCCTCGCTGATGTGGTCGCCGAGCACGCTGCGTTCGACCGCGTCGCCGAAGGCCTCGGCGGCCACCTGCCGGTCGAGCAGGACGAAGGTGCCGCCGTCGCCGACGGTCACGGTGCTGACCGTGAGCCGGTCGAGTTCGGCGTCCACTCGCTCGGTCCGGGCCAGGGTGCGCCGTTCGACCACGCCGTCCTGTCGCTCCTCGACGGTGAGCAAGCCGATCCGGCGCAGGAAGAGCAGCACCGGCGGGCCGGCGGACAGCATGGTCAGCTGGTCGGCCGCCTCGGCCCGGGCCTCCTCGCTCTTCAGTGGCAGGCGCAGCACGGTTACGTATCCGTCGGCTGCGAAGGCGTTCACGGGGTCGGGAACGCTGTCCAGGGGCACGGGTAGGCAGAGGTGGAAGACGTCGGCGGCCACCTCCGCCGCGAGGGTCGCGTCGCCGTCCAGGAGGTCCTTGAGCGAGGTCCCGTCGGCGAAGGTGAAGCGGTAGCCGTCGAAGGCCCGGCCGCCTTCCTCGGCGACCGAGTAGACCTGGGGTGCTCCGGTCAGCTGGAGAACGCTCTTGAAGCCGA
This sequence comes from Streptomyces subrutilus, assembly GCF_001746425.1. Classification (GTDB taxonomy): domain Bacteria; phylum Actinomycetota; class Actinomycetes; order Streptomycetales; family Streptomycetaceae; genus Streptomyces; species Streptomyces subrutilus_A. Next base: position 419,295 of record NZ_MEHK01000002.1, read on the forward strand.
TCCCCTTGTTGCCGATGCCCTCCTCGGGGCGCTTGTCCGACTGGGCGATGTCGGTGATTGCGTCGAAGTTGCTGGGGCTGACGGGCCGCCCGGTGTTCGCCACGTACACCGCGCCGTGCGGGCCCTCGTCGTGGTCAAGCCTGATCAGGACCCGGCCTCCCAAGCCGCCGGCGGCATGTGCGTCGTGGGCGTTCTGCAGGAGTTCCACCAGGGCGCGGTGCTCGTAGTCGCGGACGGCCTGCTCGATGAGGTTCTTGAGGCTGCGGAACAGGTTCCAGCGGTCCTTGGACCCCTGGTACGAAGCGATGCGGTCTAGCGTCTTCGCACGCACTTCGGCGCGGTGGTCCGGCATGGTCATGTCCCCCTTCAGACGCGCCCGACCGTAGCCCGTGGGTCGGACAACGCGGCCGGGCGGGCGCCGCTTCACCCCAAAGAGCGAACACGGTTGGCCGGGGAGTCTCAGAGCCGCGGCCCATCGGCCACGAGGTGGCCAATGGCCGTGAGATTTGGCCACACCATCTGAGACCCCACCGAGCTCTTGTAGGGTCTCGGCGCCCATGGCCAGCAGCGGTGCCGTGACCTGGCAGTTGCCGTCGTGTCTCACGGCCTGGCCAGCCGTCCAGTCTCACGATCGTGTCCAAATCCTCGGGGCGGCTGGCTTGCTGGCTCGTCAGCTCGCTGGATAACAACCAGTTGACGGAGTGCAGACTCCCCGGACTCCGCGCGGGCTGGCAGGGCCCCGTACGCGGCAGTTCGGAGCTTCACCGACCCGCACTCGGTCAACTGCCCGGGGGGCTGCAGAGGGGCGCTGAGGGCCGCTAGGCCCTCAGCGCCCCTCTGCAGCCCCACCCCCCCGCGCCGGACCTCTCCGAGGACCCCCCGGCGCCGGCCTTTCAACGCTTCCTGCGGCGGTACCGCAGGAAAGTGGAGGTCAGCTCGGGCAGCGCGCGCACAACGGCGACGGTGTCGGTCCGATCCGCGCGACACAGAGCCACGACGCAGACGACAGCTGCGCACACGATCCCCACGACCAGGAGCACGGGCAGTACAACGAACATCGGGTCAAAGGTCATGACTAGTCCTCCATCAGTAGAAAAACGGCCCCCCGCGGGCAGCGGGACGACCTTGGAGGAGCGGCCACCTAGGCACGCAAGTACCTCCACCTACTCGTGGGGCTTGCGCGATCCGGAACAGGAACGGCGGCGAAATTCGTCCTCAGACTCTTCGAGAGTGTCGAACGCCTGTGGGACGGATGCGAACCGCTCTCCTGCCTTGTTATGGGGTGGAATCCAGGGAATGTCAGATAGAACCTGGCGGCCCGTGGCGGCCGGGAGCGGGCGGAGACAAGAGCGGGCAGGTCATCGGGAAGTCCTGAGCCCCAGACCCGGAGCCTGCGAACCGTTCCCAGCCGGGCACCGACATACACGCGGTGAGACGCGCTCTATTGACGTGGGCTCGATGCACGACGTGTTCGACGACGTCCCGGTGCTCGTCCTGCTCCTGGGCGTGGCGGCCGGGGTGGGTCAGCTGCCCTTGGTCTCGGTGTCGGTGCCCTTCGGCTTCATGAGCTGTGAGACGCCGATCAGCGCCGCGCCGATCAGCAGGGCCGTCCAAGCGCGCTGGAGCAGTCCGTACACCGCGAAGGTCAGCCCGATCCCCAGCAGCACTGCGTGCGCGGGCTCGCTGTCCCGCTTCGGCTTCGGCTTCTCCGCCGGCGCCTTCAGCGCCTCGATCTCCGCGACGAGCTCCTCGATGCGGTTCGCGAAGTAGGCGTGGCCGCCGCTGTCCGGTACGCCCTTGAGGTTGGCGAGTGTCGCCGAGCACCGGTGCAGCTCGGCCTCCAACTCGGCGATCCGCTTCGCGGCCAGTGCGGCCTTCGCGTCGTCCTCAGGCACGTCGTCCTCCCCCCTCTGCCGTCGTATGGACAGCAGCCGGACAAGCGTAGGGCTGTCCGCCGAGCTGAGGAGGCGCTTCGTCGGAACCGGTGGCGGGACACTCCGTGGACGGAACGGAAGACGCCCCGCTCTTGTCCGTTGGTCGTGACCGGGCTGCGGCCGAACTCGACCCGGTCCTCCAGGGCTTCGACCGTGGCTTCGATGGCGAGGACTGACGCGCCAGCGGCCCTGACCGCGTCGGTCCGGGGCTCGCGGGTTGTTCGGGCGCGGCCGAGTGGCGGCTGCCCGGGCTGTTTCAATCGTTGATCGCCCGCGTCAGGCCAGCGCAGCGCGCCCTTCGTCCGTGGCCTCGACCAGGTCGGGCCGCTCACCGTTCGCCGGGTGGACGACCCGCACCAGGTCCTTCTGCCAGAGGGATACCGAGGCCCTATAGAGCGTGAACTGCTCCTCGTACCAGGCCAGGCGAACCGGGTCGTCCTCCTGGGCGTGAACCTCGGGTGGCCCAGCCTGGGTGAGGGCGGGGAAGAACTCGGACATTGCGGCCGGGGCCGACGCCTGGGCAACGGCGTGCAGCAAGCCCCGCTCGTGAACACTCAGCTTCATCACGTCAGCGTAGAGACCCGGTCCCCGCATCAGCGATCAGGTCGACGGGAAGGCGGGCATCGCCGAACCTGCGCATGTGGCTCGCTCCGCGTTCCACTCCAGCCGACGGCGGGCCGGGACCTGCCGGTACTCGAGGAGGCAGACGGCCGCAGGGTCGAGCCGGACACCGCTGTCGCCGACCCGCTCAACGACGCCCCGGGCCGCCAGCCGGTCCACTTCCTCCCTTAGCTCGCCAGGCGTCAGAAAGTACGCTGGCCCGGCCATGAATCCCAGCTGGAAGTTCCTGAGCTTCGACTTCTCTTCGGGGTGGTGCTACTTCGCCTCCAGCAGTACCAGCCACAGCAGAGCAGCGGCCTCGCAGGGCGAGTTCGAGGACTCCCGCAACAAGTGCGGGTGCAACGACACCACCAGCGTGTCGACGGAGTCGACATCGAGCGGCAGGAGCCTCCGGTCCTCGCCCGTGTCCGGCAGGATCTGGTGCATCGGCAACGGTGCCATCGCGCGCCGGGCGGCCTGGATGCGGCCCCCGTGCAGCTGGGAGCGTCCGGCCCTGTCCGGCGCGCACTTCAACGTCGGCCGCCTGCGGAGTGCCGTGAGCCCCGGACCGAGGTCCGGGGCTCACGGGCTGTTCGGGGTACGGCCTTGCTAGAGGTCGAGCTCCCGGTCCAGGACGTCGTTGATTTCGACTTCCTCGAGAGAGCCAGCGCGGCGGCCGCCGCTGGAAGTAGACCTCCTTGAGAGCCTCGGCGGTGAGCTGGCGCAGAGTGTTCTCGCTGGCTCCCTGCTGCTGGGCGTCAAAGAGCCGGGCGGCGTGCTGCGGAGGCAGGGCGACGGTGAGGTGCCGGATGCGATCCTCGTCCGTCGTATCCATCGGGGCCCCGGCGTACATAAGGCGGGCGTGAACGTCGATGACGATGCCGCCGGTGGTCGCCGCCTTCTGGCCGGAGTCACCAGATCCACGACACCAGATATAGCCCCGTAGTGGTCCAGGCCGGCCTCGTTCTTGGCTGCCTGGAAACACTCCTCGATCGCCCAGCGGGCCCCGGGCAGCGCGGACGATCTCAGCCTGCGGAGTGTTCGCGGGCGCGTGCACCAGGTAGTAGGCGCGTTCGCCGTCGGCGAGGCTGCGGCGGATCAGCAGGGCGTCTTCGAAGCCGTCGTCGCGCGCGCCGGGCAGCGAGACCAGGGCCCAGGCGTATTCACGCAGGCCGTGGACGCCCTCTCCGGCGGAGCGGATCTCCCAGGCATGTTCCGGCAGGATCGCCGAGACGGCGCGGGCGTTCTGTCCGCGCGGCCCGCACCGGTGCTTGCAGGAGACCGCCAGCACGTAGCTCAGACGCTGCCCGGCCAGCCAGCCGCGCAACACCGGGTCCTGGCCGTAGACCTCGTCGCCGGTCACCCAGCGCGAAACGGCACCTTCGCGGCAACCGCCCGCTCCAGCATCGTGCGGGCCAGCGCCGGCTTGGTGCGGAAGGTGGCCTCGTCACCGATCCGCGCGTCCGCCCGGCGGGCCGGATCCTCAATCCAGGAGGTCGGCAGGTACAACTCCCGGTCGATCAACGCCCACCCTCTCGTGGAGGCGTAGGCCAAGAACACCCCACCTGGCAGTTGTCGATCTTCCCAGAGGTGCCGGTGTACTGCCTCTGCACGCCGGCCGACCGGGTGCCCTTCTCGCCGTCAGCGGCACCCGGCCGTCGTTGCCTTAAGGAATCCGGACTCGCGCCAGGTTCCGGCACAGCCGTGGCCTGCACGAACTCCAGTCCGTCGGCGGTCAGGCCCCTCTAGTCAAAAATTCCTTGTCCGTACATGGCAGATCGACCCTCGCCGCGGCGTCTCTCTTGGCAGGACCAGCTTCCTCGGTCTGTCGGACTCGGTCCCTCCTGGGACGAGGGTCCGAGACGCCCTACCGGTAAGGAGCCGTCGGTGCTGATCGGCGACCCCTTGTATCCGTGCTGCACCGGCACGCCGCCGGCCCAGGTGACTGTGCCGGCGCCGCTACGTGCAGTCCACCGGCAGTCGGACGCCACACCCGCCTGCCGACACCACCAACCGTTCGTGCCCTACCAGCTGGCGTGCGGCCTCGCCTCCGCATACCAGCCACGGCAGATCACGACCCTGGAGCTCGAAAAGGAATTCGTCACCTTTCTCGAGCGCGACATATTCCGCCTTTTCCGAACCGCCTACCGACAGGAAAAAAATCTCCACCGATCCGAGGATGTCCTACAGGATGCCACAAGCAATATGTGGCAGAAGTGGCGCTATATCAGGATCAGGGTAGACGAAAAGAACTGGGCGGGATATGCGAGCTCCTGCGTGATCAGGAGCTACTACGACCTTCTGAAGAAGGAGAGCCGCGAAAGTGGAAAAGGCGTCAAGCTACGGCTAGAGCGGAAAACCCCGGACCGCGCGTATCGCAACATTGAGGAAGAACTTCAGGTGATATCACTCCTGGATCTCCTACCACCCAGGCAGCGGGACATCCTCCACATGCGATACTTCGAGGGCCTGTCGATCGCAAACATCGCAAGCCAACTAAATATATCCGTGAGAACCGTCAGCCGAGAAGAGAAGAAGGCGATGGAGTTCCTCAGGGAAACCGAACAGCTGGAGTAGGGAAGAAGGCGGCCATGAACGTTGAAGAACGTCTTGCGGCTGTCGATCCCCTACCCGGCGAACGGTTCGATGCGGGGGCCTTCCTGGCACGGGTTCTGCCCGCGCTGGGGATCGCCTACCGACCGGATGCCGGTGCGGCCGGCCCCTACGGGGCCGGCCCGTGGCACGACGGAGACGAGGGGGACGGCCGGGAGCCCAGCGATGCACCCGAGAGGGATGAGCTCCTGGACGAGCTGCACGGACTCATCTGTGTGGCCAGGGACGAAGAGATAGGAGGCGTATACAGGAGGATCGCCGAGATCCTCGAGACCGTCGACGGAGAGGAAGCGGCTCACGCGTGGTGGCTCCACGCAGCAGAAGCCGGCGACGAAGTGGCCGTCGCAACCGTCGAACACCTTCCACAACTCCCCACACCCGAAGAGCGACCCAGCGCCCTTCAGCTCATCGAAAACCTTTCGCAGCGCGTCTGCATGCTCTAGCTGTGAAAGACCAGTCAAGCCGAGTGCCCAAAAGATCATATGCCGAAGGCTAAGCGGTATAGGTCTACCTGGACAGGTCGGCATTGCGCCAGAGAAACAGTGATCTACGAGTATCGGTCCCACTAGGGGCACCGCCGAAAATTTAGGAATTGAATCGACAAGGAGGAGAAATGACCTAGTCAAATGGATGAAGTACTGAGGCATGAGGGCCGCGAGGGTGGCCCGACATCCTACAGATCCAGTGTGTGACCCGTCATGCAGGGAGCCTGGTTCCGCCCCACCGGAGGCGGAACCAGGCTTTCCACATTTCCTGACCCCGAGCTGACCGATTCGGGCTTCCGCTGCCGTCTCCTCTTCAAACCTGAGAGGAGGAGCGGTGAAACCCCAGCCCCCGGTCACCGAAGCGCACCCCCCGGCGTCCACTGCACCGTTGCAGCAGGATCGAACCCGGTACGCGCTCAGTGCGACCGAACACCAGCAGATCTTCGACGAGGACATCGTCCCGGCCTACCTGACCGGCATCACCCCCCACGAGCGCCCCGTCGTCGTGTACGTCATGGGACAGCCCGGCTCCGGCAAGTCCCGCAGCGCGGACCAGCTCCAGCACGCGCTGCGCGCCCGCGGCCCGATCCGCATCTGCGGCGACGACTTCAAGGCGATGCACCCCAACTACCACCGCCTCCTTCGCACGCATCCCCGGACGGCCGGAACCGAGATCCGCGGCGACTACCGCCGCTGGTGCACACAGGCCGAGGCCTACGTACGGGCACACCGAGGCGACCTCATCATTGAGGCCGCCCCCGCCGACGTCGACGACTTCTGGGCCAGCGCCCTGCCCTTCATCGAGGCCGGCTACCGGATCGAGATCGTCGTCCTCGCTGTACGGGCCGCCGACAGCCGGCAAGGTACCGCCCACCGCTACATGCTGCTCCAGCAGCAGGGGATGCCCGCCCGCTTCACCTCTGCGGCCGGTCACGATGCCTGCTACAGCGCGCTGCCCTCCGTGATCGCCAGCGCCCTTGCACACCCGCGGATCTCCAGCATCCTGGTGATCCGCCGCGGCCTCACTCCGCTTCACCGGGCCGAAGCCTCCACCAGCCGCGAGGCGCAGCAAACGGTCTTGGACGCGCTGGTCGCGGAACGAACTCGCCCGTACACGTCGGCCGAGGCGGCGACGTTCCTCGCCGTCCAGATTGAGCTGGCCCGCGCGTTGCCCGATCATCAGGCCGAGCTGTCGCAGATCATGGCACTGGCCACGCCGTTGATGGAGACCTTCGCCGCGCTCGCCCTGCTCCCAGCACCGCGGCCCTCGGATGACGCCACACCCCTGGCCCATATCAGCGAGCGTGGTCAGGGCGACGTCAGGTCCCGATAGCGGGCCGCGTACGCGGCGAGGGTCTCCGCCGCTTCTTCGGCCGTGGCCTCGCCCAGCGCGCGCTGATCCTCCACGCACGCCCGGCGGGCCTCCAGCAGCTCCTCAAGAAGTCCCAGGTCCGGCTCAGCAGCCCGACGTTGCTTCATGATCTGCTCGGAGTACCAGGCGATCACCAGCCGGATCGACTCCTTCGCCGCCCCGTGGCCAACCTCCGGGACGGGAGTGCACGCGGGAGGCGGCGCAGAGTGGGGAAGTTCGTCGGGCACAGCAGGTCGGCCTTCCAGTCGGAGGGTCCCGCCATTGTTCAGCGCCCAGCGCTCCGTGCCAAGGAACCCACACCCCATGCGCCTCGGCTCGCGCTGCTGCAACAGCAACCGCACCGGCACATGTACCTCCGCCGGCTTCACGGAAGCCTGGGGGCGCAGAGGTTCCAGCCGTCCTTCCCGGCCTCGCACGAGAAACGGTCGATCCGCGAGATGCTTCCCTCAAACGCATGGCAGTGCACGTAGGTTGAGCACAGTTGATCAACGATGTCGGGGGCGTTGTGGCAGGCAGGGATCTCAGGGCGCTGTTCAGCACGAACGACCGCACGGTGGCGACGGCGGAGGCGTTCACGAACCGTCAGGCGCAGTGGGAGCTGGTCGCGGCCGCGCTGGGTGAGCACCTGCGGCATGTCGCGGATCCCGCTTTCGACGTCGAGGACCTGGAGCGGCCACGGAACAACGTCATCGTGTTCCACGGTGTCGGCGGAATCGGCAAGACGAGCCTGTCGAGGAAGCTGGAGGCCGCGCTCGCGGGCGCCGACCAGCGGCCGGCGCAATGGGGTGAGCCCGCCTGGTCCGGGAAGCGCATCCTTCCCGTACGCATCGACCTGTCCCGCTCGGCCGGCACCTCGTTTGAGGACCTGGTGCTCACCATCCGCGCCGCGCTCGCCGAAGTAGGCCATCCGTTGCCTGCCTTCGACATCGCGTTGCGCCGCTATTGGGAACAACAGCATCCCGGCGAGAGCCTGGAGGAGTACCTGAACCGCGGTGGTCTGGCCGCGCGGTTCGGCAAGGCGATGCCGCAGCAGATGCAGTCCGCGCTCTCCGATGTCGCCCAGGCACTGCTTCTGCCCGGCACCGTCGGCTCCGCCGTCGGAGCCCTCACCGGTTCCCTGGTCAAGGCGTTGCGCGAACGCCGTCAAACGGTCCGGGCACTGGCCGGCTGCGCCCGGCTGGAGGACCTGCTGGAGGCTGAGCCGGACCTGGACGCGCTGTCGTTCTACCCGCACCTCCTGGCCTGGGAGCTCGCCCAGCTGCCCGCGAACAAGAAGACGATGCCCGTCGTCCTGCTCGACACCTTCGAGGATGTCGGAGACCGTACGCACCGCGACCTGGAGCGCTTGATCCAGCGGGTGGTGTGGCTCATGCCGAACGTGTTCTTCGTCGTCACCGGCCGCTCACGCCTGCAGTGGGCCGACCCAGGCCTACAAGGACAGCTCGACTACACCGGCCCGACCGCCTGGCCGGGCCTGGCCTCCCCCGCCGGCGGCGTTCCGGCAGCCCGTGCCACCCGCCCTACCGCCAGCCAGGGGAGGCAGGTCCTCATCGGTGACTTCTCTCCCGAGGATTGCGACGACCACCTCGCCCGCCGCCTCACCCGCGACGGCCAGCCCCTCATCGGCGCTGACATCCGCCAAGTCATCACCGACCACTCCCACGGCCTACCCCTCGACCTGGCGGTCATGCGCTTCCTCGAACTCCGCCGCACCGGTCACACCCCGATCCCGGCCGACTTCGACCACGACTTTCCCGCACTGATCGCCCGCACCCTGTCCGACCTGACCCCGGACGAACGCCACGTACTGCGCTCGGTCGCCCTGCTCGACTCCTTTGACCTGACCTTGGCCTCCGCGGCCGCCGGGCTTCAGCACCAGGCGCCGGCACTACGGCTGATCGAGCGGCCCTTCGTCCGCGAGAACCCCTTCGGGCTCTGGCCCTACCACCTGCACGGCCTGATCCGCTCGACCATCCGCAGCGCCAACGACCACGCCGACGACCGCTGGTCCCCCCCGCGACTGGGAACAGGCCGCCGCCCGGGCGCTGGCCGCGCTCGGCGCCCAGTGGCAGGCCCACACCGGCCGGGACCGGATCCTCCTGGTCGGCTGCCTGCGCCAAGGACTCGCCCTCGCCCGAGAATTCCGCCTCGACCTCGACTGGCTCGCCGACGCCGCCTGGTCATACGTCGGCGACTCGATCTGGGAGCCGATCGCCCCACCGGCCTGGCCCGACGCCGGCACAGCCCTGGCAACGCCGGCCGACGCCCTCGTCGAGCTTCTGGCCGCGCTCGCCCGCCGCCAGCACGAACACCGCTCCATCACCGCCTCCCGCCTCGCAGCGGTCACCCGGACAGGGCTGCTGCCCGCCGACGTGCTCGAAATGGCCGTCTACTACCTGGCCAAGGCACAGCGCGACCTCGGCGACTCCGCCGGCTCACGAGCCGGGATGCAGTTCGTCGCCGACGGCGACGGCCGGCTCGCTCCAGCGGCTCGCCGGGGCCTGGCCCACCTCGCCCGCCTCGCCGGCGACTTCCCCACCGCGCTCGTCACCGCCCGCACCCTCGGCTGGGCCGGCCGCCAGCACCGCGTCGAAGGCGACATCCTGTGGCCCCACGGCGACGTGCACCGAGCGGCCTCCGCCTACGCCACCGCACGCGACCAGGCCGAGAACCACGGCGTCGCCGGCGAACGCGCCACCAGCCAGGCCCAGCGCGCCCTCGTCCTCGCCTTTACCGACCCCGACCAAGCGGACGACGAGCTCCACCTCACCGAGCAGTACCTCACCGGCCTCGACCTCCGCGCCACCGGCTTCACCCTGCGAACCGCCGCGCTCATCCGTGAGGCAGGCGCCCTGCCCAGCCTCGACACCGCCCGCGCGCTGCGCACCGAGATCCGCGACGCCGGCATCACCGCAGCGGAAGCCGTCCTCGAGCTCGCCCTTGCCTTTCACCACGCCGTCGTCGGCGAGACAGACCAGGTCCGCGCCGTCATCGACCGCCTGAACGAACTCACCCGGACCGGCGACCACGCGCACTACGTCGACATCGCTCACTTCATGGCCGCCCTGCCCCTGCCGGGATCCTCTGCCATCCGCTGGACCGAGAGCGAAGAACACGTCCGTTCCTCGTGGCGCCGCCTGGTTGAGGCCAGGCAGGAACACCTGCGCGCCGAAGACTGACCGCCCGAGCAAGCACGAGGCCCCGGACCGGGAGCTGGTTCGGAGCCCTTGTTGTGCGGCCCGCCGACGCCAGGACCTGGCAAACAGATGTCCGCACGCCGACCGGCGTGCGGACCAAAAGGAAAGGGAGGGGCAGTGGCCGGTGATTGCGAGTGCCCCTTCAAGTAGGCACTGAATGTACGCCCTAACGCGGCGACCCCAAGAGCATTTGCCGCGCGTTCGCACCGGGGGGCGGGCTCTGCGCCGGGACGTTGGTCGAGGCCAGTGCCTCGGCACCAGGGTTATTCCGTCAGGCGTGCGATGAAGGCCGGGGCGAGGGTCCGGACACGGTCCTCTTCGAGTGAGCCCGCGAGCGCCTTGACAGCCATATCGACGCCGGGGGTGGCACGCCCACCGAACAGCTGACGCAGCTTTTCCAGCCCGTCCACCGCGACGCCACCCACGCGCGGGTCGTCGCGCAGCACGGCGAACGTGTCGGAGACCTGTCGTGCCCTGGCGGTCATCATGATGCGCAGGACGTCACCGGCATCCTTGTCGGTCAGGCGGTCCGGGCGCTTCTCGGCCTGGCTGAGGCGGTCGGTGATTTTGAAGGCTTTGGCAACCAGCAGGGCCGCAGGGCCAGCCACGTTGACCGTGATCGAGCGATCGTCGGCAGGGTCGAGGCTGCCGACGGACAGGGGCGAGCGGTCCACGGCGGCGACCTCAAGGCCCTCGATCCAGCGCGCAGACATCTTGCCGTGCGGCGGGACCTTGGCGCTGCGGTCCCCGTTCTTGCGGGAGAGCTGCTTGGGAACGAGGAGGTCCAGTTCCACCGGAACGATCTGGTCTCCTACAGTCTCCTCCCGTTCCCAAAGTCCCGGCTGATGTTCCTGCTTCAGCCTGAAGCCAGCCTCGCGCAGGGATGCATCGAGGAGGGGCTGGTCCTCGAGGAGAGCGGGGTCGATGCTCAGGTCGCCGTCGGAGGTGAAGGGCGAGTTGCGGATCGCCGCGTCCGGAGTGCGGAGGTAGACGGCCTGCGCACCCACAACCGTCAGGGCCTCCAGGTGAGGGCTCAACGCAACCAGGCCGTCGAGGAGCACACGCCGGGCCGCCACCGTCAGCTGATCAGGGTCGACGCCCTCCGGGACCTGTGACATGGGGCCTCGCGCTCTCGTTGGCTTGCATCCTGCGTTGCGATCTTAGTGCTCAAGGGGCGGCGTCCCGATGACTTTCTTGGAAGCGCGCCACTCCTCGGGATGTGCCTCCATGAAGTCCAGGAGAGCCTCTCCCTCGGCTGGCATCCTGCCAGGGCCGGCCAGGCAGTCGAGCGCCGCTTGGCTGGGCGCGACGTACTGCACGCCGTCGACAAATTCGGAGCGTCTCCGGACGAAGGAATCCGGCTCGTTCAGCAGCAAGACGTCCGCGCCCTCGGTGACCGGTAGGAGTCGGAGTTCATCGGCCACGTCGTCGACGTTCAGCCAGGACGCCATGTAGAGCATCAGCTGACCGCCCACAGCGACCTGTACAAAACGCTGCGCGGCGTAGGAACCGGTGACGGAGAGACCGTCGATGGCCGCGAGACCGCCGTCGTATGCCTTGGGAAGCTGCGCGATCTGCTGCAGCACGGCCGGTACGCCGTTTGAGGCGAGGAATCCCCGGTATGCCCCATGGGAGAGGAGGCTGGTCTCCCTGGCCCGTGCACGTAGAAGCTGAGCCCAGTCGACGTCCGTGATGATCCGCCCCTTGCGACGGATCAGGAGCTGGTCTTCCAGGGTGTCCAGGAGCCGGGATACATACGGCAGGCTCAGTGTGGAGGTCCGGTGCAAGTCGGTGGCGCGGTGAGGTGGAGGAACATCGGCCAGGAGTCGTACCAGGCGTCCTGCCTTCACCCCTGCCAGAGTGGTCCTGCTGGTTTCCCTGGGTGTGGACCGCGGGGCCTTTTGGGCTCCGACGGTGTGGATGATGATGGCCGGTCGTGGCACACGGACGTCGACGTTGCCCGTCAGATCCAGGTACGCGATGCCGTTTCGTCTCAGCAGCTCCTGGGCCTGGGATGAGATGTACGGTGCGATGACCAGCAGATTTGTGTAGTGATTGACCTCGCGGAGCAGCTGCATTTTAGGCACCAGCTGATCCATGACGAACCGCGGCGGTACCACCTGAGTCGCCTCCACCAGCAGCTGCGTGAAGACGCTGTCCCCCTCAGCCTGCACCTCCAGGGAGGCATCGAAGACCTTGGTCTTATTCGGGCGCTGCGTGACCTGCCACTCCGGCCCCAGCAGGTCCCTCAGGGCTTGAATGCCCTGATCCAGCAAGTGCGCTTCTCTGATCAGCGGAGCTTCCACCGGCTCATCATCACACGCCACCAGGAAACGTTGCTCCAGGAGCGCACTTTACCGTCTCAGTAAAGTCCACAACCGAGGCAAGTTTTCCCCAGACAGTCACTTTTTCGAATCATGCAACCTCCTCACTCAGGCAAGGCAAACGCCGAGCATCCTCCAGCTGCCCATCGTCTCGACCGGCGGGAGGGCGGATAGCGGGCGGGCCACGTGCGAGGGTCATGACCCATTCGGCTGGCGACAACGATCAGCCGTCGAGGAGGGCGAGCTCGCTGTCAGGCCGGCACAGCGGGCACGTGAAGACCGACGGCGCGGTCCGAGCACCTCCAGGACCGACTCCCGGGTTGTCGAACGGCCCCGGGCTGGTGATCCTGCGACGCCGGTATGGACGCGCTCGGGCCGCCGGATGGCGCCGATGCCGTACTCGATGCGAAGAAGCGGATCCGCTCCACGCCGCAGGAAGACCTGGCGGGCTGTCGAAGGCCGGCCTCTACAAGAAGGCCGCCGCCGCGAACCTCCCCGGCCGGTCGCAGATGTCCCGGCGACGATCTCGTGAAGGCCCTGGCCTCGTCTTCGTCGCCGTCATGATCGGTAAGGGGAGGCGTTCGAGGTGGCGCTGAGACCCCCTGTGGAACCGATGCTGGCGCAGGCTGCCGAGGCGATCCCGGCCTCCGGTGCAATTCGGATAGCCACGACAGGTAGGGGACACCCCCTCCAGCGGGACCGCCCGGCGCGGTCAGCAATGGCCGGGTCAGGCCGAGGTGCGAAGCGGCACGGCAAGTGGAAGGGGGACTGCCGCGCCAGTCTGCTGGGCGCGCTCGGCTCGAGTCCGGTGAACGGCTGCGGTCTCCGTGGCGGCGAACGCACGGCGCTTGTTGGCGGCCGCGATGACACAGGTCTGCTCCAGCAGGCCCTTGGTCGCCCCGTGTCCCGCATCGGCCGCCGGCCCCGTGTTCACCCGAAGGCGCGACTTTTCTCCGCCGTGGTTGACGATCGACTGGGTGCCTGGGGAAAAACTGAGGGCCTTCACCCGCTGGGTGAAGGCCCTCAAAAGTCTGACCCCGGCCGCATAGCGTAAGCCAGAGGCTGAACCGGGGAATCTTTCACCCACGATACATCTCTGTTGTGCAGATACGACCGACAGCAGCGCAGCTCAAGCTCCTGGAGCCGCTGATTTCCCGCCCTCGCCTGGCTCCCTACATCGCCGCCACGACGTCCTCGCAGGCGGCGATGGAGCTGTATCTGTGGAACGTGCGCGTATCGGCGGCGTTCGCCGAGGTGATCGCCCTCGCGGAGATCATTCTGCGCAGCGCCATGGCGGAGCAGCTCGCCAGCGCCTACGGGCCCGCCTGGTACGCGCGGGCCGAGCTGTTCGATGACCGCACGATCAGCGGCTTCCGCGGCACGTGGCGCAACATCAACATGCCGACCGACCACAGGACGGGTAAGCCGGAAGCCAAGACGCTGCGGACCGTCCCGGCCGGGAAGCTGGTGGCCGAGTCCACGTTCGGTTGCTGGGTGAACCTGCTTGACAAGGGCGGCACCCGAGGCGACGGCCCGTACCGGCAGAACGTCGACTACGACTCCACCCTGTGGCGCAAGGCCCTCCACAAGGCGTTCCCGAACAGCGGCGGCAGGCGGGCGACGGTGTTCACCACCGCCAGCCACGTCCGCTCGCTGCGCAACCGTGCCGCCCACCACGAACCGTTGATCGGTGGTGTTCCCCTGCCCGGTCAGACAGACCGTCGTGGCCAGGGCCGCCGGCTCACTCTCCCCGCCGCGCACGTCGAGGTGCTGCGCCTGGTCGAGTACATCGACAGGGACGTGGCCGCGTGGCTTGGACAGAACAGCCGCGTCCCACAGCTGCTGTCCATACGGCCGTGAACATCAGCCGACGCCGCGGGTTGCTCAGGAAGAAACGGTCGGCCGAGAGTCGGACGCCCGCACGGCGTTTGTAGTCAACGGCATGCGCATGCCTCGAAGGAGCAGCTACGCAGTGGGCGGGACGCGCTGAGGCCAGCCATCAAGGATCCGAGGGAGGGGAGCTACCCCATGGGGGCAGTGGTGTTGTGCGCGGTGTTCTGGGCGGGCGCGGCCGGGGCGGTGATGCGGTGCGTCAAGGAGTGGCGCAGTGGTGCCGATCAGATGTGGTCGTCGAAGTGGAAGGTGCTGGCGGGGGCCTTGATCGTGACGGCCTTCCCGGTGATGGCAACGGCCCGGCTGGCGCCGTCCGACGCGCGGTTCTTCCTCGAAGATTTCGTCAGGCTGCTGGTTCTGGGCTCCGCTGGCTCCGTGGTCGCCGGATGGGTGGCGTCACGCCGGAGTGATGCCCAGGCGCGGGCGTTGCGGCGCGGGCTCGGGCTGGCCATCGAGCGGAGGCTGTGGAGCCCGTGGGTCCTGGTGGGCTTGTGGAGCGCCGCCGGAGTCCCCTTCACGGTCGTCGAAGTGGTCATCACCATCAGGTACATCGAGGCGCACTCCCCCGGGCCCGCTGCCGACGGCACTTGGGCAGAGGCGGACACGATCGCCTGGCTCTCGGTGCTGACCATCGCCGTCTTCGTCGTCGTCGGCGTGCTGCATGGCCTTGTCCAGCACCGGCGCCGCGCCCGGGGACAGCGGCGCGTGCGTAACGCCGACCAGCAGTACCTCATCACCAACCCCGCCGACTGAGAGCTCCGCCTGCCGTTGAGCGGGTGGGCTGTGGACGCAGGTCGCCTTGCCCCCAGCGACGGTCTTGCCTGAGCTCCTCGCCATGCTTCACTATCTGTAACCAGGCAGATACCGAAGAGCCGGGGGTGAGCATGTCGTCTGGTACGGGCGGGAGCTACTGGGCGGACAAGGCGCTGCCCAGCGTGTTCAAGCACGAGCTGCTCAAGCGCTACCTGCCGCAGTTCGGCGGCATGACGGGCTCGCGCTCGCACGACAAACGCGTGGTCTACCTGGACGGATACGCGGGCGAGGGCCGCTACGAGAACGGCGAGCCCGCCTCCGGGGAGCTCGCCCTGCGTATCGCTGCGGACCTGCATTCCCGGGCCGGGCTGACGCTGGAGTGCTTCTTCTCGGAATCCCAGCCGAAGTCGTTCGACCGCTTGCAGGAGGTCGTCCAGCAGTATCGCGCCGGCGGTGTGCTGGCCCACGCCCACCGCGATGAAGTCGATGGCGTCCTGGACCAGGTTCTTGAGCGAGCCGAGGGGGAACCGCTGTTCCTTTTCCTTGACCCGTGCGGGCTGGTCCTTCCGCAGGACCGGCTGGTGGACGTGCTGGCCCGCAAACGGCCGCAGGACTGGCCGCCGACCGAGTTGCTGATGAACTTCAGCATGATGGCCGTCTGGCGCCTGGGTGGGCATGTGCGCTCCCCGCAGGGCAACGAGAAGTCGCTGCAACGCTTCGATGACGTGTGCGGCGGCACCTGGTGGCGCGAGTACTTCGCCGACGCGACGGCCTCTCGCGAGAAAGAAGGGGCGGCCGAGGACGCGATCGAGGCGGTCGCCGCCGAGTACTGCCGTCGCCTGGCCGAGCGCACAGGCATGCTCGTGCAGTCGGTGCCGGTGTCGCACTCACCGCGCAAGCGAGCGGTGTACCAGCTGGTCTTCGCCACCCGCAGCCCCTACGGGCTGTGGGTGTTCGGCGACACCGTCGCCCGGGCCCGGGACGAGTGGTGGAAGACGCTCGAGCTCCGCGAGGAGAAGGACGACGGGCTGTTCTCGGTGACCTCGGTGACTCGACCAGATCCCAAAGAGGTCGAGACCAGGGCGGTGCCGCAGATCGCGGAGAACTTGGAACAGCTTCTGCTGCGGACGGGCCGGCCGATCAAACTGGTCGACCACCCCCTGGAGATCTTCGGATCCTTCTACGGGCAGGTCACCGAGCCGGCGGTGCGCAAGGCCGTGCAGCTTCTGCACGGGCAGGGCAAGACGCCCAGCAACGGCGTGGGCGTACGCAAGACCCGGGAGATCACCCTCCACCCCGGTCACCGTGCGGCCTGACCGACGCGACCACGCGTAGAGCCGGCGGCAGTGGACGGTCCCGGTCAGGCCGGGACCGTCCGCGGCATCTGGTCCCAGGTCACACCCTCAAGCGTGCGACCACCGGCCTTCGGGGTGTGGCCACCCCACTGCTTGAAGAAGAACGCCACGTTCTCCTGAACGCACTGGTCCCGGATCTGCGATACCCACGCGGGATCCATTGGCCGGTGCTTCGGTCCCGACTCACCGCCCGCGATCACCCAGTGGATGCCGTCCAGGCTCAGGCCGTCGAGCGGGCCGAGCAGCGGCTCGCAGGACAGGAACCGTACGGCGGCCGGCACCTGCCGCAGGTCGTCCACGCGCGGCAGCTCCTTCGCTGTCTCCACCGATACGCCCATCCATACGTTGGCCGGCCAGTCGAGCCGGTCGGCGACCTGCCGCAGGCGGCGGGCGCGCTTGGTCAGGACCTGGTAGGTGTGCTGCGGGGTGTCGGCCATGACCTCGAAGACGCGGCGAACGAAGTCGAGCGGGACGCGGGCGTGGAAGAGGTCCGACATGGAGTTCACGAACACGGTCCGCGGGCTCTTCCAGCCGTACGGGATGTCCAGAGCGTCGGGGTGGACCGTGAGGTCGAAGCCCGGCCCGGACGTTCTCGGATCCCCGTCGTTCTGGTACTTGGCCGCGCCCATCGCCTTGAGCCTCTTCGCCAGCGTCAGGGCGTAGCAGTTGTCGCACCCCGACGAGACGCGATCACATCCAGTCGTTGGATTCCAGGTCGCCTCAGTCCACTCAATGGAACTCCGGTCAGCCACTGGTTCGCCTCCATCTCGCCGCGCCTGTTCCGGCACCCCTGGCCCATCAGCGGCACAGCTATCGGAACGGGCATCGCCATACAACCATCCCTGAGCCACCTCTTTCCCCGGAAAGTCGGGGGCAGTTGGCCAGGTACCAGCCCCGATCCTGCGGCAAGAACGTGCTCCCTCACCCGATGGGGGCACCCCTCGCCGTGGCGCCTTGATTCCGTTGGCGCACCACGGATTTCATCTGCGCGGGCTCGTGAACGCCCGGCCGCGCGATGGAAGACGCCCCCGCACCCCTTCGCCGAGGACCGGCCAGAAGCATCACCACCTGTACGACTCCTGCTGGCCCACCTCACTAAAGCGCTCACCGCCGGGGGCCGGTGTGGCGCGGAACAGCGACCACGATGCCTCAGGCCACCCTGGCCCTCACCGAAGACCGCCGCCGCTGCACCGGCGAGTCCCACCAGGCCCTCCACGCACTCGTCACGGACACCGACCAGCCGCTCACCATCCCCGCGGCCCGTCACCTGGAGCAGGCACAGCTGGAGGCCGCAGTCTTCCTCGCCTGCTGCAAGATCGGCAGCCTCTCCGAGCACCCCCTCGGCATCGTCCAGGTACGCCCAGAGGAAGGACGGCTCACCCTTCGGCTGCTCGACGAGCCGTACGTCGTCCACCACTGGGCCGAGTTCCTCCTTCCCCGCCTGTCCGGCGAGGAGAGCGACCACCCCCTGGACCGCGTCTTGGGGGTCCCCGGCCTCCGCTACTGCCGCGAAAGCGGCGGCATCAGCCTCCACCGCCCAGGCGCGCCAGCCCGCATCCTGCTCACCGGCTTCAACCCGCGCTGGTGGGAGCGGATCGCCGACCGGCTCACCACCGACTACGGCCTGCTCCAGTCTGAGCCGGACTGGACACCCACGGAGCGAACCGCGTACACCGCGGCCGTGAACTCCCCCTTCGAACCGCCGTCGCTCTTCTCGCCTCTGCTGCGCCGCATTCGGGCGACAGCCGGCCCCGGCCCGTTCAACGGCACCGATGCCTGGCACGCGGTCGGCAGCTCCTTCCGGCTGGAGACCACCGACGGACCGCCGTGCCCCGACTTCATCCGGCTCCTCGGCGACGGCCCCACCGGGTTGGGCTGGAAAGTCGACCACAAGAGCTGCACTTGCCTGTGCGACCACACCCACTCCGGCATGGGCTGCACCATCGACTTCCTCGAACCCACTACGGGCCAGTTCGTGTACTACTCCAACCTCAAGTGGAATCGCACCCACAGCGATCGCCGCAGCCAGACCGTCACCGACCTGAATCGGCTGGCCTTCGCCTGATCCCGCCAGGTCGGCGTCCGGCGATCAAGGACACTCACCGGTCGCCGTTTCCAATGGAAACGGCGACCGCGCCCTTCGCTACGCCACCCTCAATCGAGGGCATCGCCGAGCAGTCGGCGCGGGGCGCCGTCCAGGTGCTGGTGGAGCAGTTGGGCGCGGGAGTGCACCAGGCCGGTCCGGTAGGCGTGCGGTAGCCGGTCGTAGACGGCGGCCGCCATCGCGGCGGCCGCGCCCGGGTCCCCGTCGACCCGCAGGCACGCGGCGGTGTCCATGGCGATCAGGGCGCGGGTCATCACCGACGGCGAGGTCGTCAGGGCCAGGGCGTCGTCCTGCGCCCGGTAGGCGGCGCGGGTGTCGCCGAGCAGCGTGTACGCCTGGGAGAGGTGCACCGCGTGCTTCTGGGCCGGGTACCCGAACCAGGTGTCCGCCGACTCGGGGCCGTCCAGCTGCTCGGCCAGGGTGCGGACGTCGTCGACCGCGCGACGGGCGCCGGGCAGGTCGCCGATGGCGGCCAGGGCGCGTGCGTTTACGGCGGCCGCGAGCGCGGCCGCGCCGGACGGGTGGGCGCCGGCCTCCCTGCGGGCCTGCGCGGCGATGCGGGCGGCTTGGGCGGGGGCGCCGTAGTTCAGACCGACCATGGCGTGACGGCCGAGGACCCAGGCGGTCATCCGCCGGTCCCCGGATTCGCGGGCGGCCTTCGCCGCGGTGGCGAACCAGCGGTGCGCGTCGGCCTGGTCGCCGCGGTCGTGCTGGACGATCGCCACCAGGCCGGAGATCCCGGCGGCCGTACGCGCCAGGTCGGTGCGGTCCTTCGCGGGGTGGGGCCGACGTAGGACGGCGGCGAGGAGCGCCAGGTCCTCACGCATCTCCCCGAGGACGGCATCGGGTGCCCGTCCGTTGTAGCCGCCCCGGTGCCGTTCGAAGGCGCCCTCGAGGTAGGCGAGATCTCCGGCGCCGTCGGCGTCCAGGCCGGTGTCGATGCCCTCCCGCGCCTGCGCGATGCCGGGCAGCACGGCGAACCCCGCCGTGGCCGCCGCCAGGGTGAACAGCTTGCGTCGCTTCACGTCGTCGTCCTCCATTCTCTGCTGCCTGCGGTGCCGGCGGGTGTTCTCCAGGGCCTGATCCAGCTGCTCGTCGGTCAGGTCGTAGACGGCGCGGATCGCCGGACGCCAGACCGGAGTCGGTAAGCGCTTCTCGGTCTCCCAGCGCTTGATGTTCTCGACTGTGCACACGAGGCCGGCGTCGGTCATGCGCTTGGCCTGCTGCTCGCGGGTCCGCTTCGCCTGATGCCTGATGGTGCGCAGCAGCTCGCCGATTCCGTCTGGGCTCACCATGCCGGGCCTCCCCGAGTGTGGGTGTCGAAAGACCATCCTGGCCCCCCAACGCGGCCCCGCCCAGGGTGAATCGGCCCTCCGGAGCGGCCCTCCCCTGTGGTCTTCCCCGGACCTTCAATGGTCGAACGGAACCGGCCGGGATAACGCCTCCAGGGGCTCCCCCTCCCAGCCGGCCCCGTACTGGGCGCCCGCCTTGCCTGGGGGCGGCGGGCGCCGTCCACGCTCCATCCGACACGAGAGAAGGAGTACGTCATGAACCTGATCCTCTCCAGCCGCTCCATCAAGGGAGCCGCGACCCGGACCCCCGACGGCGGGGGCACCGGCAAGGGCGACGGCAACGACTGATCGCCGACCATGACCACCGCGATCAACGCGGCGGTCCGGAGCCTCGGCGGGGACTTCCTCGCCGGGGCTTTCGGCCGCTCCTAC
Organism: Streptomyces subrutilus; assembly: GCF_001746425.1. Taxonomy (GTDB): domain Bacteria; phylum Actinomycetota; class Actinomycetes; order Streptomycetales; family Streptomycetaceae; genus Streptomyces; species Streptomyces subrutilus_A. Next base: position 439,649 of record NZ_MEHK01000002.1, read on the forward strand.
CAGCACTGGTCACAGGCCGCCGACCTGAGCGGCCTGTTCACGTGGGATGACATGAACGACCTGGTCGCCCGCCACTGCCTCGACGCTCCGCGGCTGAGGCTCTTCAACGACGGGGAGCAGGTCCCGCCGTACGAGTACCTGCACACCTCGGTCACCAAGCGCTCCGAGGTCCGCCACCGCGTCGAACCCTCCGGACTGCACCGGCAGATTAGCGCCGGCGCCCCCTTGGTCCTGGACGCAGTCGACAAGCTCCACCCCGGCGTCCAGGCCCTGGCCGAAGCGCTGGAGCGGCACTTCCGCACCGACGTCCAGGCCAACCTGTACGCCTCCTGGCACCCCACCGAAGCCTTCGGGATCCACTGGGACGACCACGACACCGTGGTCTTCCAGCTCGAAGGCGCCAAGCGGTGGAACCTGTACGGAACTACCCGCACCGACCCGCTCCGCCTCGACGTCGAAGCCCCCGCCAAGCCCGAGGGGCCGCCGCTCGCCGAAGTGATCCTGCAGGCCGGGGACATGCTCTACGTACCGCGCGGCTGGTGGCACGCGGTCGCCGCCACCCAGGGCCGCTCCCTGCACCTGACGTGCGGGCTGACCCCGGCGACCGGCCACCACCTCCTGGTGTGGCTGGCCGGACAGCTCCTCCACTCCCCCACCCTGCGCGCGAACGTGCCCACGGTGGCCGGCCCCGCCGAGCGCACCGCGTACGCCGAGCAGTTGCGCAAGGAGGTGTCCGAGGCGCTCCACCCCCACGTCGTATCGGAGTTCGCGGCCTCCCTGGACGCCCGCGACCCCGGCCGTCCGGCCCCCTCCCTGCCGTACATCGGCGACGTCCCCGCCCACCCCGGCTTGGTCCTGGCCCTCACCACCGCCCGGGCCGCGCTGGAGGGATCCGACGAGGCCGTCGTACTGCGCGCCGCCGGACACGAATGGGAGCTCCACCCCTCCGTGCGCCCCGTGCTGGAGGCCCTGGTCTCCGGCGCTCGCTTGCCCCTCGGGGAGCTGGCCGAGCGCTCCGGTCTCACCGTGGAACAGGTCGCAGCCCTGGCCACCGAGCTGGTATCCAAGGACGCGGCAGCCGTCTCCCAGCCGAGGTAGGACCCGCCCATGTTCGAGACCCCCACCCCCGTGACCGCCGACCGGATGCTGGCCGCCCAGCAGCACGCCGCCGACCAGTTCGGCCTGCGCGCCACCGGCCGCCGGGTGTGGGGGTACCGGGGCCGCACCCTCTCGGCGGCCGCTGGCCCGCACTGGCTGCGCATGGTCTGCGCCGAGGCCGGCACCGAGGGCGGCACACTGTGGAACGGCCCATCCACCTCCCGCGCCCTCCCCGCCTCGGTGCCACGCCCCGACCTGTTCCGCACCCGGGACTGGACCACCGGGGCGTACGCCTACCGGGCCGAGCTGTACGCCCTCGCCCCCGACCCGATGGTCTCCCCGTGCCCCATCCTCGGCGCAGACCCGGGCCTGCCCGAGACCTGGTGGAAGGAGATGGTCGCTGCCCTGGACGCCCTCGCCGACGTCCCGCCGCCGACGGACCGCGAGGCCGTACGCGAGGAGTACCTGCGCCGCGTCATCCCCCAATTCACCGGACACCAGGCCGACGCAGCCATCACCTGGAGCACCGCCCACGGCGACCTCCACTACGGCAACATCACCCGCGGCCCGCACATCCTGGACTGGGAAGGATGGGGCCGCGCCCCCTACGGATACGACGCCGCCACCCTGTACCTGTACGCGCTACTGACCCCCGCCACGGCCGCCCGCATCCGGACTGAGCTCGCCCCCGTCCTGGACCGTCCCGAGGCCCGCACCGGACTGCTGACCGTGGCCGCCCAGATCCTCCAGGCCCAGGACCGCATCGACTTCTACGCCGAGATCGCCGACCCCGTACGTGAGCACCTGGCCCGTCTGTAGCCACGGCCTTCGGGGGTCCCGGCCACCGCCTTAGCGTCTGATTGATGTCCCGTCTCATTCGCTCTTTGCCGGTGGCATAGCCCCTGAACTGGGCTGATGCAACGGCGAGTGGGACCGGATGGCCTCGCTGGTCTCACATCTCGTTGTCGCTCTGACGGGTTAGCCGCTGAGCGTCTCAGGTTCGGTTGCCGCTGATCTGTGTCCGCGCACGGATGCTGGTCGTCGCCTCGGTCGGTCTGGATCGTCGCCAGGCAATGCTGTCGGAGCCTCGGGTTAAGGTGAGCGGCCCGCCGTACTCAAGGAGTTTGAATCATGTCTGTTCATCCCGATGTAGAGGATTTGCTGCGGATTGTTCCCGCAGAACATCGGGGCGAGGAGCGTATCGACTGGCGTGCCGCGGAAGCCGCATTGGGCACGAGGTTGCCGAGCGACTACATGTCGTTCATGGACACATATGGTGTGGGCGACATCGCGGAGTTGGTCATCCTCCCGCCACTGTCCATCGACGTCCCCAATTTGAGCGACTGCCACATCGGAAGCGTGAGCGAGGGGCTCCGCTGGGTGTGGGAGGAGGAGGGCGGTGTGCCGGGCGTTTCTGCTGGCCCGGAGGCTGTACTGCCGTGGGGGACCGGCTGCAACGCCAACGAGATGGCTTGGTTGATGACCGACGCAGACCCGAACAAATGGCCTGTCGTGGCATGGCGTCGCCAGGTTTCCTATGGAGAGTCCCGGTGGGCGATCTTCGACTGCGGCATGGTCAAGTTCCTCACGCGCATGATGCTTGCGGAGTTCGACGAATGCCCGCTCGGCGACGCATCACTCTGGGGACGCCCTGGAGTGTTCGTGAGCTGGCGCGAGCAACGCCGCCGACTCGTCGCCGGGCTGGACCCTTTGACCGGGGAGCCGAACCCCTATGCCGAAATGTTCCCGATCTTTGATGAGTGACTTCAGGTCTTGCCTCGCCATCGCAGGTCAGCGGGGGCCGGACGACTGGGACGGGGCCCTTTCGAGGTGGGAGAGGTTGAGCAGGCGATAGGCCGTCGCCTGGGAGACCTTGAACCTCTTGGCCAGGACGGGGACGCGGGCGCCGTCGGCGTGCTGCTGGATGAGGTCCTTGATCTGGTGGTTGTTGAGCTTGGGGGGGGGCCAGCCGCCAACGCGCCCACGGACACCTCGCCGCCATGCCGCCCTTGATGCGCTGGCGGGCCGGATGACGGCCCGTTTCGATCGTCGTCCTGTCCTGATCCGGGCCGCAAGCAGGAGCCTGCGTGGCATGACGTGGCAGGACCCGGCCGAGGTGACTACGGGCCCGGCCGGGTCCTGCGTGCGTGGGTGTGACGTCTGACGGTGGTCAGAGTTCTTCGTCGCGCTTCTCGTCCCGCTCGCGCTCGCGGAACATCTCCTCCTGGCGGCGCCGCTTGAGCTCCTCGGGGCTCGGGGCCCGCTCGCCTTCCTGGCCCGCGCCGGGGTTCGCCTGTCCCGGGCGCATGCGCTCCTGCTCTTCACTGCCCTTGCCCGATTCCTGACGCTTGTCCTGCATACCGCCCATGACGGCGACTCCTCTGAGATGCGGAAGGACTCCTCCCCGATCACGCTGCCACCCAAAGTCACATCACGCACCATTTGCGTCACCGACCGTGGTGGCGAGTGACGGCCCAGGGTTTGCGGCGGCGCTGGCGAGCGGCCGGTCCCACCCCGGGTTGCCCCCGTTAGGTCCAACGGGGGCAACCCGGGTGGGTCAGCACAGGAGATGTCGCAGGTTTTTGACCAGCAGTGGATCCAGCGGACGGCGGCACACCTCACACCGCAGACCACCCGCCGGCACCGGCGGAGGCGGCAGGGGAGCGGGCGCACGCGCCGCCCGGTCCCGGGCCTCACGGACCGCCCGGGCGTACCGGGCCTCGCCGTCCTTGCGCTGCTTCGCCTCCTCCTGCGCCTCCCCCTGGGAGTCGAGCACCCGCTTTCGCAGATGCTCCGGCAACACCGCGCCGCCCGGTCCCAGCCCCAGCGCGGCGAGCGGCATCGTCACCCGCTCCAGCTCGTCCAGCGCACACGGCGGATGGTGCAGCCCGAACACCGACAGATCCGGCGCCTGCCACCACTGATGTGCGCGCGTGTGCGGCCGCCCCAGCGACGTCGCCGCCTCCCGCTTCGAGACGGAGTAGAACCACACCGGCAAGCCCTCGTCGAGCACCACATGTGGGAAGTGCACCCGCGGCCGCCAGAACCACACGTCGACGACGCCTTGGCGGGCGTAGTCCCGATGCCGGGCCCGCCACCCGTCGTCGGTCATGAGCTTGCGCTGCGCCTCCAGCGCGATCTTCGTGCCGTCCCGCAGCAGTACCTCGACGTCGGCCCGCCGGTCGTGTTCCTCCGTCCACTGCTCCAGCCGCACACAGTCGGCCCCGGGCCTGGACCGGGCCCAGGCCGCCAGGAGGTGCTTGGTCGTGATGTGCCAGACCGTCTCCGGGCCGTGGCCCCCGGCCGGCGCCTGCCCAGGCGGGTGCGCAAAGTGCCGGCGGACCTTCCCGCCCAGCCTCCCCCGCGTCACCAGCGGCACCCGGGTGCCCGCCGGGGCTTCGAACCCGTGAAAGCAGTAGAAGCACACCAGCTGACCCGTGCCGCCGTACCCGAGGCGCTTCCAGCGCTCCGGCGGCCCCTCGGCGATGTGCACCTCTCGCCGGGTCTCCAAGTCGAACCCGACCACCAGTAAGTCGTCCTGCACGCTCCGCCCCTCCCCTTCGGCTTCCCCCAGGGTTGCTGCCGTCGCCGGAGCCGGGGGAAACACGCTGGCCCGCAAGACGTGCCACACCGGCCGGAGTACTAGGGCCTCCGCCCGGCCGCGGGGGAGAGGCAGCCGCGGGTGGGTCAGAAGCGCTGGTGCTAGGCCGTGTCCGATGGGTCGTCCCCGCGGTCTGAGAGGATCGGATGGACGGATCGAGTAGGGGGTGTCGGTTGCCGAGCGCGCTGTGGCTGCCATATGACGCGAGCTCTCTCGCGCGCCTGGGTGTGGGCGGCGAGGCGGTTTCTGAGCTGGCCGAGCGAGGGTTGCCAGCCGACTGCAATCGCATGTTCGTGCGGGACTCCGGTCGTGAGCTGGATGTCCGCGACCTTCCATCGGGTCGGGCTGCGTTCCTCGGTGCGTTCGAGGACGGGGTCAACACGTACTGGCTGCTGATCGATAGCGGTGAAGTGTGGATGGTCCGCGGCTATGAAGGCGATGGGCATCAGCAGTACGGGCTGGTCAGCTCTTCGGTTGCCGGTCTGCAGAGCGTTCTGGAGGTGTGGGAGGCGTTCGCCTTCTCGGGAAAAAGCGATGCGGACGACGACTACGAGGACTTTGTCGAAGAGGTGCTTGAGCGGGCCCGGCAGAGCGATCCGCGGATGTTCGAGGATGACGACGCATGGTGGTCACGCGTTTTCGAGGAAGTCGAGCTCGGCGTCTTGGTCCCGGAACAGGTGTAGCCGCGGACGCGGTGGTCACGAGCGGAGCCACAGTCGGATCGCCGCGACCGTGACCGTCCCGTGGAAGACGTAGGCCCGCTTGATGCCCCTATAGATGTCAAACAGCGACTGGGGTGGGTCCTGTCTGGTCAGTGGGGGCGCGTGTCGGGACGATGAGCCGGTAGATCTCTCGTGCGACGTAGCGTTTGAGGCAGCGGATGATCTCGCGGCGTGTCTTGCCCTCGGCAAGACGTCGCCGCAGATAGTCCCGGGACCGGTCGTCCCAGCGCAGACGGCTGAGGACGATCCGGTAGAGGGCAGCATTTGCCTGGCGGTCGCCACCGCGGTTCAGCCTGCGCCGTTGCGTCTTTCCGGAGGAGGCCTCGACCGGGCTGGTGCCGCATAAGGCTGCGAAGGACGCCTCGCTGACAAGTCGCTCAGGGTTGTCGCCGGCCGAGATGAGCAGGGCGGCGGCGCTGTCTGGGCCGACGCCACGGACTTCCAGCAAGCCCGGCGTACTGACTTCGACGGCCTCGGCTATCCGCTTGTTGAGATCGTCGATCTCCTCGGTGAGGTGCCGGATGCGGCGGGCCAGCAGCCTCAAGGTATGGCGGGCAGCCCCGGCCGGCCCGGATGCGTGCTGAGCGTCCAGCTCGGCGCACCGCTTGAACAGATGCGGGTTACTCAGCCCCGCCAGTGACTCGCGCAGGGTGGTGTCAGCCGAGACCAAGACGCTCTTGAGCTGGTTGATCGCCTGGGTTCTGGACTTGATCGCGGACCCTTTTGCCAGCTTGAACAGCCGGAGCATCTCTACTGGACCGTCGCTGGTCTTCGCCGCGGCAGTGGCGCGTCCGGTCAGCACGGCGCGGGCGGCAGCCTCGGCGTCGATGGCGTCGGTCTTGCCGTGGCGGCGTCGGGCGGCCTTGTCAGGCTGGTTGACCTCGGTCACCTCGATCCCTTCGGCGCGCAGGTGCCGTGCCAGGGCAGCTCCGTAGGAGCCGGTGCATTCAACGCCAGCCCGTCGCAGCACGCCAAAGGATCGTGCCCAGTCGACGAGTTGCCGATAGCCATCAGCGGTCGCGGGGAAGCTGCGGCCGTCCAGGGCGGCGCCGAGAACGGTGATGACGGCTGCAGCGTGGACGTCCTTGTGGGTGTCCACTCCGAGCAGGACGTCCTCAGTGTCCGCAGAGACGTGACATGGGGCATTGGGCTGCGTGATGCTGGTCAAGGTCGCCTCTCCTGATCAGCCGGTGGGCCGGCCACCCTTGCTGCCCCGCCGTTGGCGGTTGGCTCGCTGGTCCCTGGGTTCAGGGATCGTGTGCTTGATCTGTCGGCGCCGCAGGTACCGGCGGTTTCGGCGAGAGGAATACGCTTTGTCTCCTCCGACGTGGTCTGGTCGGGTGCGTGGGCGCCCGCCGCCCGGCCTTGGGACTTTGACCTGTTCGAGAACAGGTATGAACTGCGGGGCGTCACCCCACTGTCCGGGCGTGATGACGAAGGCCAACGGGCGACGACCGCCCTCGCTGGCCAGGTGAATTTTGCAGTTCAGCCCTCCCCGGGAGCGGCCCAGGCCCTCGTCGGAACGGTGTCTGGCCGGGCGACTGCGGCGGCCCGGAATTCGTGGCGCGCGACTGAGGGCGCCGGCTGCGTGCTGGTGTGCTCGGCAGGACGTCGAGTCGACGCTCACCATGCTCCAGTCGATTCGGCCCTCCGCATCAGCGTCGGCTTGGACGGCCCGCAGGATCTTCTCCCAAGTGCCGTCCGCCGACCATCTGCGATGACGATCGTGAACCGTCTTCCACTTGCCAAATTGCGGCGGAAGATCCCGCCATGGCAGGCCGGTCCGCTGCCGGAACAGAATGCCGTTGATCACCCGGCGGTGGCACTGCCAACGCCCGCCCCGACCGCGGTTACGCGGCAGATGCCGCTCCAGCCGCATCCACTCGTCGTCTGAAAGATCACCTCGCCCCACACCGAGCGAAACGATCCAGCGCAAGGCGAGTCACAGGACCCATCGGACACGGCCTAGACCGCGGCAGCTCAGCACATGGTCAATTGCTCATGCTCGGGCAGGTCCAGGTCGGTGATCCGGCCCTCGGGAATCACTGCGGCCAGTTCCCGGGCCTCCTGGGCACTGCGCGCGAAGGCGTGCAGGCGCACGATTCCGGGTGAGGCGGCGACCAGGCTGGGGCAGGGGCGTACGACCCCGTACAAGACCCGTCGCTTCCCCGTCGTGTACACGGACACCCCGTAGGCATACTCCGAGGACATCATCAGTTTCTCGGGGATGTCGACCCGAACGTTCGACTCGCGCCATGCGTATTCGGCAACGGCGGTGAGCAGTTCGGTCCGCTGCTGCTGCGACAGTTTGCTCCACCACGTCCTCGCGGTCTCCAGCGCCAACCGCTGCGTTTCCTCCCGCTGGGCCTGCTCCAATGCGAGTCGCGCGTCTTCCGCCGCCTTCTCTCGGGCCCGCCGCGCATCTTCCACCTCCCGTAGCTGACGCACCTTCTCCCAGTAGACGCGGGACTCCTCCGCCCGCTTCTCCCGAAGCCGTTCAGCCTCCTCCGCCCTCCGGGCCTGCTCCTGCTCCGCCCGCAGCCGGCTCTGCCGATCAGCCTCCTCCTCCAACTGCCTCTGGCGAGCTTCGCGTTCCTCCCTCGCCAGCTCCTGGCGCTGGCGCATCGCATTATGCTTCTCCTGGGCCGCGGCTGACTGCGCAGACGTCCACCATTGACCGCGCCGAAACTGCCGCTGCTCGCCGTCCACGACGCGGTACACCCGCCGGTACCGCGGCATGCTCTCGACCGGAACGACCTGCCCGTGGAGCGCCCACCGGACGAACTGGACCAGTTCCTCCTCGCGGAACATCCAACGGCCGGCGGCATAATCGAAGCCGGCGAGGCCGTCGTCCACCATCCAGAGCTGTGGCTCATGTTCTTCCGGGGCGCGCACCCGGACCGCGGGCACCGCGCTGATCCAACGCGGCGGTCGTTTGTGCGGGGACACCCAGTACACTCTGACGCCCTCGTCGAGGTAGCGGTCGGTGCGTGCCTGGATGTCGTCCAGGGTGATCGGCGACAACTGTGCCTCCCAGGCCATCCGCTGGGTGCCATCCGGCGAGGCCGCCATCACGTCCGCGCGCCAGGAGCCGTCCTCCGCCGGCACTTCCAGCGTGGCGAACCACCCGGCCGCCCGGATCGCGCCCGCCATCTCCAGCTTGAGCATGTGGTGCTCCCACGACTCATTCGACAGCTCACACGACGGCGGCCGTCCCGGGTCGTGGCAGAAGAACCGCACGCCGTACTTGGAGACCTTCGGATGAAGACTCCAGTCACACTCCGGGCAGGCGAGCGGGATACGGGGGCGGGCCTTGTGAACCTGCGTCCAGTCCAGCTTCTGCCCGAGGTCGGCAAGGGTGGCGTCGAGGCGGCCCAGGTCGGGGTGCAGCGCGGTGAAAGGCATGAATCGCATCTCCTGGCGATCCGGCGTACTCGCGGCGTATCTGACAGGACAGCAGATAGCAGGCGCCACTGACAGAGGGCCTCCAGGTGGGGGTGGGTGACCACGCGGATACGGCTCCCCAGCCCGGCAGCGGCAGCGCACACATGGAGCCGCCGCTGCCCGCCGGCGGGCAGCGCTTGGGCATCACGGCGCGGATGTGGTCGAAGAGCCCGGACTACGGCCTTCGTCGGCTTGCCCCCTGGGTAGCAAGGAGTCCTAGGCTCGTTTCGACTCAGGCGAGGTGGAGGGGATGTCACATGACACAGGGGCAGGAAGAGGAATACGGACCCGGAAGCCCGGACTACGGCTTGTCGTACGAGCCGGATCCGTCGGCGGGACAGGCGGACGACTATGGCCCCGGGAGCCCGGATTACGGCTTGTCGTACGAACCCGACCCATGGGCGGACCCAGTGCCGGACGAGAACACGGACTACGGCTTCCGGGCGAGGAGCTTCGACGCGGACCATGCGGAGTCCATGTGGGAGGCGGCCTTCCGGGACGGTCACATCACCCGGGAGCAGTTCCAGAACAGGCGGCGGGGAGGAACAGCTTCTGAACGGGCAGAGGCTCCAGACGCGGGGCCGGTCATCAGGTCCGCGGTCGAGAACGTGCGAGCCAAGCTCGCCGATCCCAGCCTGTCTCCCGAGCAGCGAGCCATCAACGAAGAGGTTCTGGCATCCCTCCAGCGAACGCTCGATGAGATGCCGGCCGGGCCCGACGAGTCGGATGCTTCATAGGTGGTCGCCTATTGAACACGGCACCGCGGCGGCCCACTCTCGGCGCCGCTGCTAGAACGTGGTGTCGATCGGCGCCGGCGGGTCATCGACATGCTCATCCGGGTCGGGGGAAGCCCATCACCCGAGCGCGCGCATCGCGGCGGTATGCCGCTCCACCGCTTCCTCGATGACCGTGTCGACCCGGGACGGCAGGGCAGGCCTCACGGTGCGCCTCGATCGCGCGGCGGTATACGTCCGGCGGTATCCGCGCTCCACCGGCGCAGCGGGTGCCGCTGGCTGCCGAGTAGGGGCGGCGGCCGGTGCCGCCGCCTCGAGAATCTTGTGGTCCACGGTAGGGCGGGAGCAGCAGGTGCCCGCCCGGATGGCGCACCCGTACGCACCCGGGCCGGAGGCTGGAAGGGAGAGGATGCAAGCCCGCCAGGCCCGAACGTCCTGTTCAGGGTTGGCGCAGGTTCAGCGGGGTCCACTGCAAGGTGCTTCGAGATCCAGTGCGGTATTCGTGGGGGTCGACTTCCAGCCGTGTGTCCACGGTCTGGGGGCTGGTGCGGTGGACGACAAGGGTGGGTTTGCAGACATCAGTCATCACCATCGCGGGGTGATCGATGTGCAGCCAGGTGGACATGCGGCGGGAGAGTTGCGGTTCGGGATCGACGACGGTGGTGAGCAGGAGGGGCAGGTCGATTCTGATTTCCCTGACGGACCACATCAGCTGGTCTGCCCGGGACTCGGGTTCGTCCGGGTCGTCGATGGGGTCGTCCCATTCGCGGTACGGCGGTGGGGTGGGGCTGAGGCGTTCGTAGCGCTCGATGACCACGAAGGAGGGTTTCTCGCCGTTGATCAGTCGTTGTGCCCGTGCGTTCACGTCTGTGGGGGTCGGGTTGGGAGTCTCGTCGACGGCCAGCCACTCGGGCGGATCGTGGGGGGGATAGCCGGTGTAGAGGAGCGTGGGTACGCCGGCCTTCGCGGCGTGGACGGCGATGTCCCGGCCGACTTTCGCTTCCCGGCTGCCCCGCTGCGCGATGATGCCCACTTTGTGGCGGAAGTTCAGCTCGGCGAGGTCGGTCAGGTCGGGCCATGGTGTTGGGATTGAGGTGCTGGTTTCCAGGGTTCGCCGCAGGGGTTGCGGTAACGCGTCGTGGTGGGTCAATGCTCTGCTCCTGCCTCTCAGGTCTTGAGGTTGTGCCGGGCTGATCGGCGACGTGGTGCGGCTGTCACGTGGATGCCATGTCGACGAACCGCGAGTAGTGCCCCTGGAAGGCCACCGTGATGGTTGCCGTGGGGCCGTTTCGGTGTTTTGCCACGATGAGGTCCGCCTCGCCTGCGCGGGGGGAGTCCTTTTCGTATGCGTCCTCGCGGTGGAGCAGGATCGCGAGGTCGGCATTGTCTTCCAGCGCGCCTGAGTCTCGGAGGTCGCTGAGCTGCGGCTTCTTGTCGGCCCGTTGTTCAGGGCCGCGGTTGAGTTTGGATACGGCCAGGATCGGGATCTCGAGCTCTTTGGCGAGGAGCTTGAGGCAGCGGGCGATTTCGGAGATCTCCTCGTATCGGGAGGAGAACGGGCGGGTGCCGTACGTGAACATCTGCAGGTCGTCCACGACGATGAGTTCGATGCTCCGCTGGCTGCGCAGTCGGCGGCTTTGCGCCCGGAGCTCGGTGAATGTGGCGTGCGCGCTGTCCTGTACGTAGAGCGGGGCCTTCGAGGTATCGGGCATGCGCCGGGCCAGGCGGGTCCAGTCGTCGTCGGTCATGGTCCCTGAGCGCATGTGGTGGAGCGCGACGCGGGCCTCGGCGGAAAGGATCCGCATGGCGACTTCGGTCCGGCTGGACTCCAGGGTGAACAGGACGGCGGGCAGGTGGTGCTTGATGCTGGCGCAGCGGAGGATGTCGAGGGCCAGCGTGGATTTGCCCATGGCAGGGCGGGCGGCGATCACGGTGAGGTGGCCGGGGTGGAGGCCACCGGTTAGCGAGTCGAGGTCTGTGAAGCCGGTGGGTACGCCGATGAGATTGCCGTCCCGTCGGCCGACGGCTTCGATTTCATCGAGGGCGTCTTCCATTATTTCGCCGAGCACGAAGGCGGGCGGGACGCTGTCCGGGTGCTCGGCGGTGGCTGCGAAGATCTCGGATTCCGCGGCGTCGGCGATACGGTCGATGAATTCCGGAGTGCCGTCGACGGCGAGGTCGTGGATGTGAAGGGCAGCGGCCTGCAGGCGGCGGAGTTTGGCTGTTGACCGCACCCGTTCGGCAAGCTTCGCTCGGCTCCTGCCGCTGGCCTTCTGCCGGGCAAGGCCGTTGATGTAGTCAGTGCCGCCCGCTTCGTCGAGCTGATCCATCTTGGTGAGGTGCTCGCACACGGAGAACGGGTTGGGTGTCTGGTTCGCCGCGTAGATGGTCAGGATGCTGTTGTAGATGATGGCGTGGGCGGGCCGGTAGAAGTCGTGGCCGTGGAGGACTTCGACGGTGTCCGCGATGGCGTCGGTGGAGATCAGCATGTCGTGGAGGACAGCTCTTTCCGCCTGCAGGTCGTTTGGCTGGGCCTGCTCGATGCCGTCCTCGGCCATGTGGTTCCTCTCGCCGTCCGGCACCGTGCGCAGGTGCCCCTGGTCAGGGTAGCCAGCCCGTGTGCTCCTCATATGGCTCTCAAGGACGCCTGTCAGCGCGGGCGCGGGCCAGTGCGAGGTGGCGGACGGCTTGCTCCGCTGACGGGGTGCCAGATGGGTTTGGTGGGGCATAGAAAGGGGTGGCCGGCTCTTCGTTGCTGGGCTGCTGCGCGCCGTTGGAGGTTTCGAAGGCAGGCGCGGTGGTGACCAGGCCGGCTCGTCGCGCGAGAGGGACCTTCTCCGCCGGGATCTGCGGGTCCTGCGGGGACAGGACCCGCAGAGTTCGGACAGCCTCGTGGTCCAGGTGCTGGTTCAGGCGGGCGACGAGCTGAGGCTCGAGGAGCCGCGCCTGGGATGCCCACGCCTTGGAGTCGGCACGCACGATGAACTGGGCGCCGTCGACGTCGACCACTGCGACATGCGCGGCGATCTCGGGTCCGACGATGACGGGCCAGGCCGTGAACAGGGGGTTCAGGGCCGGGATGACCCATCCACGCTCACACAGCAGGTCGGAGAAGGCCGTCTGCAGAGGCACGGGGCCCGACCCGGGCCGGCTTCGCCGTTGTGGAGCGCGCTTGCCGCGCCGCCATCGGGCGTCCTGCTTGGCCTGCTGCAGTGCGAGGCGGGCGAGGTCCTGACGCTGCTGCATGCACCCTCCTGGACTATGGCGATGCCGGTCTCCCCAGGTTCACGATTCTCCTGTACTCGGCATGTGCTGGAGCCTTACAAAGGGGGGTGTGAACACGGCTCCTTGGGATAGCGGCGGCCAGATGCCGAAGGCCATGCGCATTCATCCCCATGCACCGTCGAAGTCCCTGCGCAGCGACAACACGGGGCGCTGCCAGTACTGCCACAACCTGGTCTGGTGGTTCGACCGGGCTGACGGCGGCAGAATCCCCTTGCTGCCCAAACAGTTTCCCACCTCCCGCGTCCCGGCTCGGGCGCGGTGGAGCGTGGATGCCGGTGTCGCCCGCCTCGGCTCGGTGGAGGACACGTGCTGGATCCCGCACCCGGCCATCTGTCCGGGTATCGAGCATGAAGAGTTCACGGACGCGGGTCTGGCCGATCTGCACCGGCAGTCCGCCATCAACATGCAGACCGCGATCCGGGAGGGAAGAATCTCCGCACCACTGACCAGGGCGGAGAACGACGACCAGGACACCGGCCGTGAGCGAGGCGGCCGCCGCTCTCGCCGGGACGTTATCGCCTACCACTCCGTGCACCTCCTCGCCCCGTCGACGGTCGGTGAGCTGCTATGCGTCGCGTTGTCGGAAGCAACAGGACAGCGGTGCGAGAACCAGGTGCACGATGACCGCGCGGGCTTCCAGGGCGAGTGGGCGGAGACCGAGATCCCTTACCCTCGCGACAACAACGGCGACGCCCCGTTCTGGGAAGGGCAGACCATGTGGGTGTGGAGCCTGAACAACGTCAGCTACAAGGAGAGCGTGCGCTGGCGTGACCAGCACTGCCCCGCCCACGCCTCCGAAATCACCGCGCCTGACGCCCACCCTCGCGAATGCGAGCACTTCGACCCCTTCCGCAACAGCAACCACATCCGCTACCAGCGACCCGCCACAGCACCGACGGTCGCCCAGTCGCCGATCAAGGGGACGCGACTGATCTGCGTCGGCAAGGAATGCGACGCGGGCAAAGTCGGAGCGGTACCGGAAAGGGAAGTCGTGGAGGGCTTGGGCTGGATGTGCTACAGGTGCCGGCCCAAGCACACAGCCCGACGTGCCACGCACCGCCGTTGGCAGGCGGATCCGGGCGAGTCCGGCCACGTTTGGCCGTAACCCACCCCAGATCCCGGTGCACAGGTGCACCCCTCGCTACGCGCTGCACCGACGCGCAGCCGTGTGTCGGCTGATCGGGAGCTCACGCGTCGCGAGCACAACGGTTCCCGACCGCCGGTACGTGCCTGGAGCAGCTGCGTGACTTCATCCTGCCCGCCCGCTCTCGGGCCGGGCAGGATCAGGACCGCGGCGGGCGCCCTGCGGCCGGAGAATCGCTGCCCCGGACCGCTGGGCGCGTTCGGCTCGGGCCCGGTGCAGGGCTGCTGTCTCGGTGGCGGCGCACTCGCGACGCCGCTGCAGGACGGCGCTGTCGATCGGCGTCGGCTGCTCGTCGGCGACCTCCTCCGGGTCGGGAAAGGCCCACTGGCTGAGTTCCCGCAGCACGCTGACCTGTCGGGCGGCTGCCTGCGCGGTGTCCAGGGCCATCTCTCGCCTGCGCGGGACGGCTTGGTGGGCCGCGAGTGCCCGGTGAAAGCCTTCGGGGGCCATGTCCCGGGTCCGCACCGACACTTCGGGCCCGGCAGCCGCTGCCGGTGTCGGAGCGGGTGTGCGGGGCTCGGGCACCATGGTCTTGCCGATGGCCAGGACCCGGATGGTCCGGACGGCCTGGGTCCCGGCCCGGTCGTTGGCCGCGGCAATGATGCGCGCGTTGAGCAGTCGGAGCTGGGTAGCGTATGCGGGCGAGTCCGGGCGCAGGTCCAGCTGCCCGCTCTCCGCGTTGAAGGCGGCCGCCGTGACGTGCGCGGACAGGTTCGCGGTGACGGCGTCCGCGATGTCCGGCCACCGGTCCAGAACGCCACCGCCTGCGGCCGGGATGTCCCAGGCCCGGTCGGCCAGCAGACCATGGAGGACGGTGCCGAACCCGGCGACCTCGCGCCCATCACGTCGCATCCCCGCCGTACGTGAAGCCTGCTTCGCCTTCCGGGTGCTGCCCGAAGCGCCGCGGGCCTTGGCGGCTTCGCGGGCCTGGTGCAATGCAACGCGGGCCAGGTCGACACCGGACAGTTCCCTTGAGGCCGGACCCGGCTGCTTCTGGTCCCGGTCCTGCTGGCTGTGGGTGATCGTTTCGGTCATTTCGGCCTCCTACCGCTTTCCCAGGGCCATCAGCGAGCTGCGCCTGCCACTCGTGAACCGAAGTGCGCGCCGCACCAGGTCAGCGCCGTAAAGCCGCTCGGCGGCGGCTTGTCCGAACGTGTCGACCGCTCCGATTACGAGCGTCGTCTCGCCGCGCGCGAACTCGCCCCGGGCCATCACCCGCAGCTCGCGCCGCTGCTCCTGGTCGAGGTCGTCGATCCCGGTCTGTGCGGGCAGGACTTCGCCCTGGGCGTCGTCCGCCGGCTGCTGCTGACGCGGGATGAATGCTTGGGCGACCAGGCGGCGGACGGATTCGCTCCTCGGTGCCCGCCACTGGCCTTCCCACTCCCGGTGGCGCGCCTGCTCGGCGCGCCGGGAGTCCCGGTACGCCTGGACAGCTCGAGCCCGGCCCTCAGCGGTCGGCCACTGCGCCACGGCGGTGGCCAGCCGTGCGGCGAGGAACCCGGAGGGCCGGTGGACCTGTTCCGGGGCGTCGCCCAGATCGAGGAACGCGATGACCTCGTCGGCGGTCCAGCCCGCGTCCGCGACCTCGCTGAGGATCCAGGCGATCCGGGGTACCGAAGCCCGGCCCATCCACGGCACCTGGCGGACCAGCTCACCAGCCAGCTGGAAACGGCGGCCGACCGCGTTCAGGCCTCGGCGACCGTCGGCCTTGCCCTTTGACATCTTGGGGGTGGAGAACTGGCCTTCCCCGCTGGCGAGCTTGCTCTCAGAGGGAAGCGAAGTAGTACCGGCAGAGGGAAGACCTAAGGTACCCACCTGCATTGGGGTGCAACGGGCCTCACCGGAAACAGCCGTCACAACGCCCTGATCAGCACCCTCGCCAGCAGCCCTCGCGGGGGTCCTCGAGGACGTCTTCGCCCGCGGCTTGCGCACCTTCCGGGATGCCTTCTTCGCCAGCTTCGCGATCAGCTCCCGGCCGGACTCCGCGATCCCAGACACCGCCCGCGTGTACGCCGGAGCGTCCTCGTCCCGCTGCACCGTACGGATGCCCAGCGCGACGTCGAACTCCACCGGGACCATCCGTGCGAACTCCGACGCCTGGCCGCCGTCGCCAGCTACCCGGGTGCCCTTGACGATCCAGGCGAGCAGCCCGGTCTCCCGCAGGATGCGCAGGTGGTCCTGGACCGCCCGCTCGGACAGGCCGACCCGGCGCATCAGGTACTTGATGCCCGGACGGCACGGGGACAGCGCGGCGAGCTCCTGGGCGACCCGCAGGGTCGTCGGACCGAAGGAACGCGGGCCGTGGGACCGGTGCCGCCGCGGCTGGTACAGCCCGGACCCGGCGACCCAGTGGACCGTCTGCATCCAGGAGTAGCCCTCGCCCGCGATCCGGCCCGACGAGGTCGACAGCCACTGCGCGGCCTCGGCCACGAACAGCTCGGGCATCACGGCGACCGCGTCGGCGTCATCGAGGGCACGGCGCGGAGCGGGCAGCATCACGGCGGCTGACGCCGCCACGGCGCTCACCGGCCCGCCCGGACGGAGGAGATAGAGATCATCTCGGCAGCTTTGCGCAGGCAGCCTGTGGACAGAGTCCGGGCAGCGGCGAGGACTTGGTTCGCTCCCGCCCGGCGGGCAGAAATCTTGAAGCGCGTCCCGCTGGACGGGATGCGCCCCAACCACCCGGCGCCCGCGGCCCCGGCTCGGTGGTCGGTGCGAGAGCCTGTGAATCTGATCAAACGGACGCCAGGTAACCGGCGAAACGGGGCGAAACGGGCAGGCGTCGGCTTTTCAATGGACAGGGGATCGTGCACCATGGCAGGGACACCAACCTCCGACGGAAGTGCCAGCTCGCGATGCGAGGCCGGCCTTCGAATGGATGTAGGTGACCGCCCCCTCCGGGAGGAGCGGGCAGGCACCGAACGGCAGGGGAGATTCCTCCTCTCGTCTCGGTGGAGCTGAGTCGCAGAGCCCCTGTGGTGGGGGCGCCGCGGCGAAGCGCGCACAGCGGGTGCTGCGCGGCTGTGGTGGCCGTGGTTAGTGGCCGGTGT
The DNA here is from genome assembly GCF_001746425.1 of Streptomyces subrutilus. Taxonomy (GTDB): domain Bacteria; phylum Actinomycetota; class Actinomycetes; order Streptomycetales; family Streptomycetaceae; genus Streptomyces; species Streptomyces subrutilus_A. The sequence goes on from NZ_MEHK01000002.1 coordinate 456,727, forward strand.
TGCGATAGAAGATCTGGCTCGATGAGCCGAAGCTCAGGACCGGGTGAAGACCGGGACTGAGCGCTGACCTGGACAGTGAGTCCGGTCAGGACGAGGCCGGCGCGGCCGAGCGGATGGTTAGTCCGCCGAAGCAGCGCGGCCATGGCGGTTACGTCACGCCGACCCCCTCGACAACAGAGGTGGAGTCGGCGTTCCCGCACACCTGAACGAGGTCACTGTCCGTCCTCCTGCGCGGAAGGCAGGCCGTAGCGGAGCTGGGCAAGCAGGGCTTCGGGGCGCTCGTCATATACAACATGCGGCTCATCCTCAGTCGGAGGATGAAAGCGCGTGGCGAAGCGCAACAGGTCTTGCTCGCTGAACTCGATGGAGTTGGCGTCGACATCAGCGAGCTGGTTCCGCTCGCTGATCCGTGACCATCGCACTTCATGCGGCACCGGCAGGTACACCAGGGTGGGGACGCCACCGGCCCCTACGACTAGAGCCTGCCATTCGGCCCGTTCTTCTGGTGTCCAGAAGCCGTGGTCGACCACGACGTCATCACCGGCCTCCACCAGTCCTCGGAGTTCGCCAGCGACATCTTCAAGGACGGGAGCTTCCCGAACTCGGAATTGCCCCCTGGGGAAGTCGACGCCGTACCGGCCGTAGCGACGGAACATCTCCTCATCAGGACACAGCCGTGTGAACCCCGCGGCTACTAGGGCTTTTGCCAACGTCGTCTTACCGGCGCCCGGCATCCCCGCCATCAGAACGACACGTGACCTGCGCGGCACGTCTCCGTCCATGGCCGAGGTACAAGTCGAGGTCAGCACGTCATGTCCGCCGTTTCGACGCGCGTACGGCCGGGAGCGCCCAGATCCACGCCGTACTCCAGAGGCCGGCCTTCGCGGTCGACGAACCGAGCGGAGAGGACGAGGATCGCTTCGTTCGTGCCGGGCTGGAGCTCCAGGAGCTGGGCGTCCTCGGCGGTGGCGATGCGGGCCGTGGTCTCATCCGTACGCTTCACAGCCTGCCGACCCGTTTCCTGGGCGATGAGGTCGAGGGACGTACCGCCGATCAGCCGTTCGTTGCGGAGGAGCGCGGGCACGGCCTGGGCGAACTCGAGCTGGATCCACGATGTTGAGTGTGCAACGACGCCGTGCCGGTCACGGTAGACGCGGGTTCGCCGGATGACGTCGTCTCCAGCTTCCACCCCCAGTGCCGCAGCAACGTTCTGCGGGGCGGAGACGACGGCGGCGGTGTGTCCGTCGGAGCGTTCTCCCGCACCCCATGAAGAACCAGTACGGCGCCCGCGTTCCAGGCGCTGGCCTCCAGAGGAGAGAGACACGGGCCGACCGATGCGCGCGTACGCGGCGGTCGCGTCATCGGATCGCTTGAACCGCGGCCAGCGCTCGCCCGCCGGGTCAGCAAGCTCGACTTCCCGAGTGCGCGCGATCAGGGCCGCCGGCCCCTCGACGCGCAGCAGATCGAGGAGTTGCTCCCAGCTCAAAGCACCGAAGCTGTCAACGAGTCGACTCGCGCCGTCCGTGAGTAGAGCGGCCTGACGGACCTGGGCAAGGTCGACGCTCCCAGTAATCGCCTCGTCAGCCGCAGCCGGGTCGGTTGCCGCGACCCAGTATCCGCCAGGCCGGTTCCGGAGATGCCGTTGGACGGTGACGAGCGCGGAGACACGAGCGGCGTGCTCGGGAGTACCCGTCGGCCCTTGGAGCGCGGCCTCCATCTCCTCGCCGGCCACCTCTTCGACTCGCTTGTCGGTGATGGTCCGGATGCCCTCGTCGCCGAGGTCAAGCACTAGCACGTTGTCGGAGAGCACGAGGTAGTCGAGGACGTTCCCCCGCTCACGGATCATCACGACGGTCGATGCCGGGACGGCTTCCTGGTCCAACGCGCAGGTGTCACGATGGAGGTCATTGACCTCGGAGATAGCGCTTCGCAGCGCCTCGCGCAGCAACACCGCGTGGTCACCGATCAGGTTGATCAAGCATGTGCCGAGCTGCCGCACGAACCATGGGGTGCCGTGGATGCACCCCATGGGCAGGTCCTTGGGCGCGGACAGGCCGTCCAGCACGACGACCCCGGTAGGGCTGACGTGGACAGTGTCCTCGTTCGCGGTGCCCACACCTTGGGTCGAAGCCATGGATACCTGCACGTCAGGCCCCTTCCGGGCGGTAGAACGGCGTGATTTGCTCGCTCGCGACGGTCTCGAGGGTCTCCGGGTCAAAGCGGCTGGAGATGAGGGTCGAGAACCGTCGCGCCTTGAGCTCGCGGTGCACGGTGGCCAGCTGCTGGTTGAGCCAGTGAACGACGCCACCGGAGCCGCGCGCGTGGATGCCGGCGACATAAAGGAAGGTTCCCTTGCCGTCGGGGCGCGGGAGCCGGCCGAAGTATGCGATGTCGCTGTTCTCGCCCCGATCCATCGGTGAGCGGTAGATCTGGCCGGTGTTGCGGTCGGTGAGGTACCAGCCGTCATCATCCTTGCCGAACCGCAGGTGGGGATCCCCTTCAAGGATTTGTTCGATGAGGGGCGACAGCCGAGGGCCGCAGATGACTACGAGGTTGTTGCGGTTGAGCCGGACGTTGCCGCCGAGCGGGATCCGCTCGAAGCTGACTTCCAACCCGACCTCTTCGGCCAGCTCCCGCAGACGCTCGTAGGTCTGGACGTCCTCGGTGGCGATCACGGGGCCCTGGATGGCCTTCTTCTTGCCATCCTTGTCGTTGCCGTCTTCCAGCTTCTCGGCCAGCGCCACGATGACCTTGCCCGAGCCGAGGAAGAGCCTCTCCGGCGGAGCTCCCTTGGCGAGCTGGCTTACGCGTCCCTTGCTGATGCCGAGTTCGGACGCCAGCTGAGTGCTATTCAACCGGCCCACACGCAGCGTCTCGTTCATCGCCTCGTTGCGGACCGCCTGAAACTCGTTGCCGTAGTCCTGTACACGGCCAGCGAGACCATGTGCGACCTTCGCGCGCTCCAAAGGGTCAGGGAGCTCCTTCAGCTGGGACAAGGCGACGTCGAAAGCCGCATCGAGCTGGTCTCTCAGCGCGGCTGGAGCTACATCGTGCGCTTCCATACGTGCCTCCCTTCGTAGGTTCATGTTTACCCCATTAAACCCTATGGGTTCAAGGTGGTTGACGCGCGCCGTGACGAGACCTATGGTTTCGGTAGTCGAGCGGTTTAGGGCGCTAAATTGCTTGGTTGCGTTCGCTATATCTGCTTGTCAAGCGCCCAGCACCACCGCAGTTTCTGCGGCTCGTCTCTTCGGAGGCGAGCAGGTGGTCGGAGGCGGTAGCACGAACAAACCCCCCGGCCGGCAGGACTGCGTGCACGACCTCAGCGCTGATGCGCTGTCTATCCGCCGGGATTCGGGCTGTTGGCTCATGGACCTGGTGGGTGGAGAGAGCATCCGCCCCGCACGCACCCCTCCCTCTCTCCTGCCGAGGAGTCGCCATGCCTGAGCTCGCCATGCCCAAGGCCGCTAAGCGCCTGGGCCGCACCCGTACCTCCCGCGTCAGCCCCCTCGACGCGATCGTCCTCTCGACCCTGTCGCCCGGACACATCGACATGCGGACCGTCGAAACCACGCAGACCCGGCGCATCTCGCTGGTGTGCCCGGACTGCGGCACCTGGGTGGCCGTGACCCCCCACCGCGGCACCTACCTGCTCAAGACGGTCCCGCACCACACCGGCAAGGCCGGCGTCGCCGACGCGATCCGCTGCCGCTCCAGCAACCGCCTCGTCGACGTGGACATCACCGACTACGCCTGGCGCCGCCAGTACAGCGACTGGGCGCGCGAGGAGCGCCTCGCCGTCGACCTCACCCGCCACCGCCGCCCCACCGCCCAGACCCTCAAAGTCGCCCGGCCCCAGGAGCGCCCCGCCGACCGGCGAGCCCAGTGGGAGCGTGCGGTGCCCGCCGCCCGCCAGGCCGACGCCGCCCGTACGGTGCCCGCCGACGCGATCCCCACCACGCGCGGTCGGGCCGTCGACGGACCCGCCGGCGCCCCGCTGGCCATGACCCCCCAGACCGCCGGGGACCGCCGCTCCGTCAGCGCCCTGGCCACCGGCACCCTTCGCGCCCTGGCCGACGCCAACCAGGACCGCTCCGCGAGCGACGTCTTCGAGGAGCACCTCACCCGCGCCGCCTACACCCACCTGGCCACGGTCTGGCGCCGCCCCCTGACCCCGGCGGACCAGCCCATGCACACCACGCTGGTGGCTGCGGTCAAGGCCGCGCTGCCCGCCCCGGCCTCGGGCGAGACCGCCGCCGCGTACACCGCCCGCTGCAACAGGTCCCCACTCGCCGCCTGACCAGCACGACCGCCCACGGCCCCGGCCTCGGCTCCCGCTCCGCGCGGGGGACGAGGTCGGGGCCTTCTGCTCCCGCCCCGCCTGACGCACCGCAACCTGGAGGTCCTGATGCGCGCCACCTCGACCCTGACGTCCCACCGGCCCAGCACCGACGAGGTGTTCGACGCCGAGACGCTCGCGCTCCTGGACGAGCTCGACGTCCCGCTCCCCGCCGAGCTCTCCGACTTCGACGTCGACCTCGACATCGCCTTCGGGACGCCGCTGGAGATGCACGAGCCCGCGGGCACCACCCGCGAGATGCGCCGGTACGCGGCCGCGGTCCTGACCGTTCCGCCCGACCGCCGCCATGAGCTCGCCCTCGCGCACGGCGCCGAGATCACCGCCCGTGTGGACGCCGGCCGCGACATCCTCGCCGCCGACCCGACCATCACCGCCCGCGTCCGCGAGCGCCTGGTCGACGTCCTCCTCCCCGCCGCCGACCGCCTGCGCCGGACGGTCCGCTCCGGATGCCGCCCCGAGTACGCCGCCGCCTGACCAGCTGGTCCCGGACGGACGCTCACGATCAGCGGCCACCCCCTACTGCACCAAGGGGATGGCCGCTGGTCGTGGCCGGTCGTACGACCCGCCAACACGACGACAGCCCCGGTGACTTGGAACCCCCCGGGGCTGTCCAGGACCTACGTGGAGGACCTGATGCAGCCCAGCATCGCACGGAACGACAGCGACTCCGACCCGATCATGGACGAGGCCCTGCGCCGCGTCCGAGAAGGGCGGTGACCGGCATGGACTGGCGCCACAACGCGATCTGTGCCGACGAGGCGGACCCGGAGCTGTTCTTCCCCATCGGCAACACCGGCCCGGCTCTCCTGCAGATCGAGGAGGCCAAGGCCGTCTGCCGCCGCTGTCCGGTCATGGAGCAGTGCCTCCAGTGGGCCCTGGAGTCCGGCGAGGACACCGGTGTCTGGGGCGGCCTGTCCGAGGACGAGCGGCGGGCGATGAAGCGCCGCGCCGCTCGCAACCGGGCCCGGAACACGGCGGCGACGGCATGAGTGACGCCGACCAGAAACGCCTGGAGGACTGGCGACGCCGGACCGAGCAGGAGCACGACTTCGGCCGCCGCGCTCATGGCTGAGGGCCTGTACGACCGCTACATGAAGGCCGCAGCCGCCAACCGCACGCACGGCGAGACCTGCAACGGGTGCTCACCGGACGCGCGGTGCGACACCGGCCGACGCCTGTACGAGTTGTTCGCCCGCCTCCAGGACTCCTACCTCGCCCAGCAGAAGCAGAAGCGAGGCTGACCCGCCCTGCGGGACGGAAACCCAACTTCCGACCCGCGACCCGCTGCTCCACCAGGTCCGGCGCCCGCACCAGGGGCGGCCGGCCTTTCGCACGCCTCCAGCCCGGGAGAGTCTCGGGCCCGCACCCCCGCAGGAGAGCCCATGCGTACCAGCACCCCGCTCGACACCACGCCGACCGGCACCCCGCTGCCGGATTCGCTGTGCACGCACACCCCGAAGTGCCCGTCGGCCATCAGCCCGGACCGCGAGGCCGCGCAGGTCGTGGCAGCCCACCCGGAGCAGGGCTGGAGCCTGTTGTGCAACGCCCTGGTGCTCTTCGACGACACCGGCGAGCTGCTGCCCGACGGCCAGATCATCACCCCGCACCGCCCCCTCGCCGCGGTCACGGCCTGACGGCTGCCTGATCCGCCCGCACCGGCCGCCGCACCCCCGGCGGCCGGGTCGGGCGGTGACTGGGAGCCGGACAGCCCGGACTACCAACCCGCCAGGAGTCGCCATGCGCAACAGCGCCCAGAGCACCACCGCCGCGATCAAGTTCCAGCAGGGCCAGTTCGTCCTGTTCCGCGACCCGGAGATGTTCTGGACCGGGCAGGCCGGCCACACCTTCGTGTGCAAGGTCGAGCGGGCCTGGATGGACGGCAAGTACGACCTGGTCGCCGTGGCCTCCGACCGTTACGTCCACTACGCCAGCGCGGAGTACATGCGGCTGCTGCCGTCCGTCGACGCGATGCGCGACATCGACACCGCCCCGCTGAACACCGACGGCGCGGCCGACGACATGACCGCGGCCGCCATCGCCTGGCTCACCCAGCAGCACGCGACCACCAACCAGCGCGCGGAGCTGCCCGCCCAGCGTGACTGACCGAACTACCTGAACCGCCGCCCCCGCCGGGGCGGCACCCGACCCGGAAGGAGGCGGCGTGGCCGCCACACGAACCGCCCGCAAGAGGAGCCCCGCCCGCAAGAAGCCAGCGGCGGCGACCCGGACCGCTCCGCAGCCCACCGCCCCCCCCACCCCCGACACCTCCCCGGCCCCGGCTACGACGACGGACACCGAGCCGGAGACGGAGGTCGTCGACCTCGAGGCGCTGGCCCGCGTCGCGGACGCCCGGGACCGGGCCGCCGACGTCATCGACACCGCGCGCGAGCAGGCCGCCGCCCTCCAGGCCGAAGCCGAGACCACGGCCGCGCGCACCGTCGCCGCCACGCACGAACAGGTCACCGTGCTGATGTCCGAGGCGCAGACCCGCGCCGCCGGCATCACCGCCGACGCCGACCAGGAGGCCACCGCCCAGCGCGAGGCCGCCAAAGTCGACCTGGAGGCGGCGCGCGGCGAGGCCGACCGGCTCCTGGCCCAGGCCCGCGAGCGTGCCAACACCCTGGTGGGGGAGGCACGCGCGCAGGTCACCGACCTCACCGAGCTGGCCGCCACCGACCGCGCGGCCACCGCCACGGCCGTTGCCGAGCTGCGCCGCCTGGCGGAGGCTGACCTCACCGAGATCAGCACCCTGGTCGACCAGCGCCGCACCAAGGCCGGCCAGATCCTGGCCCGCGCCCAGGAGCAGGCCGACGACCTGGTCGCCGCGGCGCAGCGCGAGATCGACCAGGCCCGCGAGCGGTTTGCCCAGCTCGCGGCGACGGCGGCCGAACAGTACGACGGCCGCCGCGCGGAGGCGGAGGCGCTGTACGCGGACGCGGTCAAGGCCGCCGACGACCGGCGCCGCGAGGCCGACGAGCGGGTCGCGGCCGCGCACACCGAGGCGGAGGCCGCCCGCACCGAGCTGCGGACGAAGCTGCGCGCGCTCACCGACCAGTTCGACACGGAGGCCGCCGCCAAGCGCAAGGTCCTCGCCGACGAACTTGCCGGGCTCAAGGCGGCGTGCGACAAGCAGCGCGAGCGGCTGCGGGAGGAGGCCAAGACCGTCGCGGTGCAGCTGCGCGAGGCCGCCCAGAAGGAAGCGAGCCGCATCACCACCGAGGCGGAGCGTAAGGCGAAGGCCGTCACCGAGCGGGCGAAGGCCGATGAGGCCCGTGCCCGCCGGCTGCTCGATGAGGCCCGGGAGGCGAAGAAGTCCGCCTCCCGCTGGAACGGCTGGCAGCAGAACATCAGCCGCAAGGCGTGGAAGACCGCCCCGTGGATCGCGCTCGCCGCCGGCGTCGGGCTCGCCGCCTCCGGCGAGTACGAGCTGGCCCGCATGGTCGGCATCAACCAGTACGTCGCCCCGCTGCTGCCGGTCAGCATCGACGTCTACTGCGTCACCGCGTTCCGGGCCAAGAAGGACATCCCGTACGCGCTGCTGCTGATGGCGTCGGCGAACGTGACCTACCACCTGTCCGAGCAGGCACACCTCGTCCAGGACGGTCAGTCGGCACCGTGGCAGCTGACCACGTTCGTCGTGCTGATCTTCGTGGCCGTCATCTGGCGCGTACACACGCTCATGCACGACGACAGTACGGACGGCCACGGCAGCACGGCCGGTGCGGTCGGCCGTACCGGTACGGAAGGCGGAAACGGAATGCCCGCCCGTACAGGTACGCACCGACGTACCGACGGAACGGACACCGCATCGTCCAGCCGTACAGAGGGCGCGAGCCACGACCTGTACACCGCGCCCAACACGGTTCGCCCGGACGGCGCGGGCACTGGATGGGACGGTACGGACCCTGTCCGCCCCGCCTCGCACCCGCCGCACGACGGCGGCACTGAAGCGGCGGTGACCAGGGCGTACAGCGACCGTACATACGGCGTACACACCCCCTCCGAGGGGGCGGCGCGTACAGGTACGGCGACTGTCGGGCGTACCGGGACGGCCAGCCCGGCCGTCCAGGGACGCACCGGCGCCATCAGCGTCCGTACACAGCCCGGCAACGAGGGTGTGCCGGGGGCCCGTACAGGGACGGACGCCGCGTCCTCTCTCGCAACCGGAATGGGCAGTACGGCGGGCGCGGAGCGTCCCGGTACGCCTGTACGGACGGACGAGGAGCTCCTGCCGCTCGTACAAAACCTCCCCCGCGGCGAGGACGGGTTCGTGACGCTCTACCAGGTCCGCAACCAGCTCTCCGTCAACAACAACCGCGCGGTGCGCCTGCTCTCCAAGGCCGGCCTGCTGCGCCCCGAGGACGCGGACAAGCACCTGACGTGATCCGAGTCCGGCACACACCAGTGAGGGCCAGCCCGAAGGAAGCGGGCTGGCCCTCGCTGCGACTGCCGGAAGCAGTCCACAGCTCCCCGAGTACAGCAGATCCGACCCCCACGGAGGACCCCGTGAGTACCGAAAACAACGGTCAGCCCTTCTTCGACGACCCGAACGCGGCGCTGCGCGAGATCGCGCAGAACCCCGCCGCCTACGCGCACTACCTCGCGGACTTCAACCGGGTCGTGCTGGACATGCAGGCCAAGCTGGAGATCCTCCAGCGCGAGGCCCGCGTGCACTGCCGCGGAACCCGCGTGGAGGGCGACAAGATGGGCCAGGCTTTCCTGCGCTCGTTCCCGGTGGAAAAGTCCCTGAACGACGTTCTCAAGAACCTCAAGAGCGTCACTTCGGGACTGGAAAAGAGCGCCCACAAGCGCCACGCCCACGACGAAAAGGTGAAGGAGGTCAGGAAAAACCGAAAGGAAAAGGCGCAGATCAAGGCGCGTAAGAACAACCCCACGCTCCAGGCCGCCCCAGAAAACCAGGGTCAGCAGGGTGTGCAGAGCCCGAATCCGGGCTATGGTGGTCCCACGTCGATTTACAACCTGGACCGCAGGGAGTCGGCGTGAGTGCAGGTCGCCCGCTCACGAAAGCAGAGCGGAAGGCGTTCAACCGTGCAAAACACGAGCAGAAAATCAAGCAAGATCTGATCGCTCAGCACGGTAACGAACTCGGTCAATTCTATTACTGGCTTCGCGTTACGAACATGCGAGGCACCCAGGCATATCGCGACGGGAGCACGGAGTTCATCCGTGAGGCCGCGCTCGCCCTGTACGACGTCTACAGCCGCCACTTCGGCTAGCTCCCCGCGCCCCACACGAAGGGCCGCTCCCGATCCCCGGGGGCGGCCCTTCAGCGATCCCAACGCGTGCCGCGCGTGTCGCGTGCCGCGCGTCACGTGCGCGCGTGTATGCGAGGCCGATGCCGACTGTCAAGCCCAGGAGGAGGGGTCGCGTGTCCGACGACACCGACAGCAACGTGATCAGCCTCCCCACTCGGGGCGGTGATTCCGGCGGAATGCCGGATGCCCCCGATGGCGGGGATATGTTTTATTCCGAACCGTCCGGCAGTAGTGCGGATGACGGTGCTCCTCCGGACTCCCCGGAAGGGGCGACCAGGGAAATCCCGTCCATTCGCGGCCCTATTTCCCCGGAAGTTGCATTGCGGGAAACGGGAATGCCTGACGCCCCCGATGCCGACGATGAGGAATACGAGGAAGGCGAATACGAGCAGCCTCGTTCTCTCGCGGATCGCCTCGGTGACTGGCTGGAACTCCGTTTGGAAGTGGCGCGGGACCGGCACGCCGGTGAAGCGCCGTTCCGTGAGGCGGAAATAGCGCGCAAGGTTGCGCTTTTGGCGGCCCGCACCGCTCAGGAAACGGCGATGATGGAGCAGAACGCAAAGCTCCACACCGCGCAGATGAAAGCGAAGTCCGACAAGACGGCGGCGCGCGGCAAGGCCGACGCGGCGCGGTCTTCCGGCTCCGGCCTGGGCGCCGACAAGGGTGGCCGCTCGAAGGCCGGCGGCGGGGGCAGCTCCGGCGGCTCCGGCCGCGGCGGGGGCCGGGGCTCGGGAACGAACGGGTCCGGCGGCTCCGGTCGCGGTGCCGGGGGCGGCAACTCCCCCAAGGGCGCCGGGAAGGGCTCTGAACGCTCTGCTGGCGGCGGCAAGGGCACCTCGAAGGGCAATGAGTCGTCCGGTGGCCCGAAAGGCCGCCAGAACGGCTCTGGAGGCTCCGGGTCGGGCAAGGCCGGTACGGGCAAGGGCAGTTCGGGCGGCTCCGGCGGCAAGAACGGCTCGGGCAGTCCCGGGACCGGCAAGGGCGCCCCGAAGGGCGACGGCGGCAAGTCGAAGGACTCGCCGGCCGCCAGCCCCCGGGCTGAGCGGGCCCGCGGCCACCAGGAGCGCGCCGCCGCCCGCCAGGCGGCACGCCAGCAGCGGTGCAGCGCCAACCAGGCCGCCAACCTCGCCGACCGCAGCAAGGACCGCGACCAGGACCGCGCCGCCGTCCAGGCGGCGCGCGAGGAACGCCGCAGGGTGAAAGCCGAGCGGAAAGCCGCGGCACGGGCGAAGCGGGAGGCGGCCAAGGCCGCCGACGACCGCACCACCCTGGGCGCGGCCCTCGGGCAGGAAGCACAACGCCGCTGGGACAAGCGCCGCGCGGCGGAGAAGGACAAGGCCGCGAAGGACGGCAAGGCCAAGGTCGACGCCGGTGACGCCAAGGACGCCACCGGCGACAAGGACTCCGAGGCCACGACCAAGAAGATGACCAAGGACGACCCTGAGAAGCCCTCAGACGGTCCGAAGGACGACTCCGCGACCAAGGAGCCGGACGACGGCGAGAAGAGCGGCGAGAAGCCGTCTGACGCCTCCGCAGACACGGACGCGAAGGACGGCACCGGGACGGACGCCGACCCCAAGGCCGACGACGTCAAGGACCCGCCGGACGCCGGTGACAGCGACGACGAGCGTTCCTACAAGGAGCGGATCAAGGACTTCTTCACGAAGGCCGGCGAGGACAACGCCCCGCCCGAGCCGGAGGAGTCCTCGAGGCTTCGGCCCGAGGACCTGGGCGACGTCACGGTGGACCGCCCCGGCGGGCCGACCCGGACCCCGCAGCCGGAACCGGCTGAGGAGGACATCCCGGACGCGGTCATCGTCGACGACCCGTCCGATCCGTTCGGGACGCACGCCCCCAGACCGGCAAGCCTGCCTCGCGCCCCGGAAACCCACACTCAACGTCCCGGAACCACTCGACCAACCCCCGAGGAGAACGATGTGAGCACGCAGAGGGCCTCGACGGGCCAGGGCGCCCTGGGCGCGCAGCACCGCACGGACATCACCTTCGACGAGTACCTGATGGAGATGGCGAACATCGCACTCGCCGCCGGTCTCGACAAGGAAGCCGCCGAGCAGCTCGCCGCCGCCGTGGGCAAGGTCGCGGACGCTCTGCGGGACATGGCTGATGACCTCGTCCTCATGTACGCCGTGACCTACACGGTCACTGAGCTGATCACTGAGCTTGCCGATGCTGCGGTCCGTATGAAGACGCAGGCCGAGCGATGCGCGACGGAGTGTGAGATCGCCTCCGAGGCCGCCAAGCTCGTCGCCGTTGCCGTCGCCCGCACCTACGGCGAGGACGTCAGGGCCATGGACGAGGCGGGCCTTGCCCACGCTTCGGCAGCTGCCCACCACGATTAGGAAGGAAATCCGTCAATGAGCAGCAACCTCGTCCCCCGCCCCAGTGGCGTGGTCGTGCCCGCGGCCGGTGACCACCGCTACAAGACTGTCCAGCAGAAGCTCAAGGCGCTTGCCCAGGCAGTCGACGCGGCCGCCGTCGAACTCGAAACGCTGCAGCGCAGCATGCGTGCCAACGCCACCCGCGCTGAGGGCCTGGCCGTGGACATCGCGAACGCCGAACTCGACCGCAAGTTCATCGAGATGACAAGTCAGGTATCCGTGGCTCTGGGCGGCGCCGCCGTCGAGGCCCGCAAGTTGGGCGAGTGCGCCGGAGAGGTGTCCTCTCTCGCCCACAACGCTCGGCGTTCGCACGCGCGGCTGTACGAGGGCCTGGACGACATCCGCTCCGGCCGCAAGGAGCGCACCCCCAAGCCGGGCTTCTTCACCCGCTAACCCGAACTGAACCCTCTGATGGGCGGCCCCGCCACCGACGGCGGGCCGCCCATCGCCACATCCAAAGGAGACCCCCGTGTCCGTGCCGCGCAGCGTCGCCCTGGAGCGCACCTTCTACACCCTGACCACCCCGGTCCTCGCCGCGGCCCCGAACCTCTTTGCCGACAGCCCCGTCAACACGGTCGTGCAGCTGGCGGGCGCGGCCGGTGTCGGCGGCTGGGTCCTGGCCGCCAAACGCGAGGACTCCGGTGCGGGACGCAAGATCCTGCGCTGGTCGCCGCTGGTACTCGCGGCCGCCGTCGACATCGCCGCGCGGAACACGATCGGCTGGGGCCCGTGGTGCCTGGACGGCATCCTCGCCGCCGGTTGGGCGACGGCCGGCCTGCTGGTGATGCCCTTCTCCCGGCACACCCGCCGCCGTCACCGTCCCGCGCTCGCCGCCCCGGCCCCCGCGACGCAGCTGCAGGCCGCCCCCGAGCCGTCCCTCGCGCAGCCGGACGACGGCGCCGACGCCTTCACCCGCCAGGTCCGCTGGCTGTGGGAGGCCCGCGGCCTGCCCGGCCGCACCATCGTCATAACGGCCACCCCGCACGCGGGCATGCCCAACGACCTGTCCCTGCTGCTGCGCGCCTCCGAGGCCGGACGGCCGATCTCCAGCCTCACCGAGGAAGCGGTAGCCGCCGCGTTCGGTGTCGAGATCGCCGACGTACGGATCGAAGACGTGGTCCGGCAGTACGGGCGTGAGGGCGGACCCGGCTGGAAGGAAGTCCACGTCACCCCCGACCTGAACGAGCGCCGCCGCAAGGCCCCCACCACCCACGAGTGGTGGGCCGACCGGATCGCCGGCGGGCCCGTGCCCGGCTCGGAGTTCATCAAGAAGGTCCGCGACGGCGAGCGCAAGGTCACCCACTACATCGCCCAGGTCCCCGACGAGATGGGCGAGCCGCGCGTCAACCAGCACACCCTGGCCGCCGCGCTGAAGACCAAGTACGACGAAGGCCGGCTGTTCGTCACCGTCGACGGCAACCAGGTCCTGGTCTCCCTGTGGGACTCCAGCCCGCTCGCGCAGGTTTTCCCCGCCACCAGGGAGCTGCTCACCCCGGACAAGGACGGCCGGTGGGTGACCGGCTACCTCGGCAACGGCCAGCCCGCCCGCAACCGCGTCTACACCGACCGGGGCGCCGCCCACGGCCTGTTCGTCGCCCCGTCCGGCGGCGGCAAGACCCAGCTGATGGGCCTGCACGTCGCCGCCGACGCCCTGTTCGGTGCGGTGGTCTGGCTGGCGGCGGAAGCCCCGGACGAGAAGGCCGCCAAGCTGGGCGAGTACACCGACCGCTACGGCGTCGGCGCGCTCTACATGATCCGACTCCTGCGCACCCTGGACGCGCTGATGGAGATCCGCGGCGAGATGCCGTGGGAAGACGGACGGGTCTACGACTGGGACCCCAAACTGCCGGGCTGCCCCTACCGGATGCTGTCCGCCTACCTCGATGAGTTCCTCTCCGCCGCCCGCAACGGCGACTACGGCGCGGAGATCATGGACCTCGCCGAGAAGGTGTCGGTCAAGGGCCGCAAGTACGGCATCGGCCTCAAGGTTGCCGGCCAGTCCATCTACGTGCAGGACGGGTTCACGCAGCTGCTGTGCGAGAACCTGCGCGAGAACTGCATCCCGGTCGTCTTGAAGGTCGCGCCGAAGAAGGTCGCCGAGATGTTCAAGACACTCGGCATCTCCTCCGAGAACACCCCCGACCCGCTCCCCCGCTCCTTCTCCCCCGCGGAGGCGGGCCGGATCGAGCGGGTGATGGCCGGAGAGCCCGAGCCGCCCGCCAACTCCAACACCGGCGGCGCCGGGTGGATCGTCGAAGCCAAGCAGCCCGAGGTCCTGCGCACGCTGCTCATGGACTTCAAGAAGAGCCTGGACGGCTACTTCCCCGACATCGTCGCCAGCCTCACCGACTACGAAATCCGCGAGCTCGAGGCGCGGGACCTGTGGTTCGACTGGACCGAACCGCCCCGGCCCGGGGAATTCGGCCCCGAACCGAGCGATGACGAGGACGGGGACGGGGACGACAAGCCGAAGAAGGGCGGCGGCAAGCCCCGCGGCGGGGGAAAGTCCGCCGCGCGCCGCGACGCGGTCACCTCGCCCCGCCAGGCGCTGGAGGCCATCAAGAACCTCTCCGGCGTCTGACCCAACCCCGCACATCCCCGCAGGGCCCGGTCACATCGGCCGGGCCCTGCTCACACCTGGAAGGACACACCGCTCGTGGCTGTATCGATCTCCGTCGTCGTCCTGCTCGCCATCGTCGTCGTCGTCCTCATCCGAGGCGGCTCCGTACGCCTCTGGCACGCCCTGGCCTGCGCCGCCTTCGGCTTCTTCCTCACCTCCACCGGTGCCGCGCCCTTCATCACCGACGCGATCAGCGGCGTCACCGGCTGGATCTCCACCTTCTGACACCACCCGGCCGTCGGCGTCGACGGCCGCCGCCCCCTGCACCTCCGACGCCTTCCGAGGAGCCCCGATGGCCCACCCCACCCACGCCCCGCCCATACCGGCCCGCACGAGCGCGCCGCCCGCCGAACTGTCGCTGGAGGCCCGCATGGCCGCCACGGACGCGGCGATGACCATCCGGCTGGAGGAAGCCGCCGTCGCCTACGAGGTCAACACCGCGCACATCGACACCGTGCCGGTCGACCTGGGCGACGTCGTCACCCTCCCGCTCACCCCGACGCTCCAGCCCCCGACCCCGTACCCGACCCCGGTCGCGGCGCTCCTTCAGCGCGCGCATCACCGGCTGCTCACCGGCGGCTGGTGCTCCGGCGCCCTGGTCGACGAGGACGGTACCCGGTGTCTGTACGGCGCGATCCACATCGAAGCCCGCAGCGACCAGAGCCTGGAGTCACGCGGCCTGGAGGTCCTGATGGACGCGATCCGCCGCAAGTTCGGCGACGTCGACTCCGTGCCGTCCTTCAACGACGGCTTCGCCAGCGGCCGTACCCCGATGCGGATGCTCGACCAGGCCGCCAGCCTCGCCGACGCCCGCGGCCTCTGACCCCTGCTCCGGACCACCTGCCTCGCACCCGAACCCCTCGCGGTCGGGTGTGGGCCAGGCCCTCCGGCCTGCACACCACCACCTGTCACACGAACCCGATCAAGGGAGCGCCCCGCCATGCAGTCCGACGACAAGCCCATCAACGGCCAGAACAACCCGAGCTTCCTAGACCTGCTCAACCAGACGCCCCCGTCGCCGGACACCGACCTGAACAAGGACCCCGGCACCACGCGCTTCGCCCAGCTGCGCGCCGGGTGGAACGCCTCCTGGGAACAGGGCGGCTTCCTGTACGGGCGGTGGGAGGAACTGCGCCAGGTCCCGCAGGCCGGATGGCACGGCATGGCCAACTGGATCAAGGCCCTGCTGGTCCTCACCGGCGTGTGCGCGGTCATCATCCTGCTCGACACCGCGGGCGACATCTTCGACGCCACCCTGAGCCGCATGGCCGCCGCGGTCCCCGCCACCCGGGCCGGCACCAGCGCCTCCAGCGAGCTGTGGGGCGTAGTCGAGACCCCGGCCCGCTCCTACATCGCGCAGCACGCCGCCGGCCTCGCCGTCAGCAGCTCCGCCGTCTACACCTTCTGGCAGCTCGTGGGTTGGTTCGGCCTGATCGGCGGGTTCATCGGAAGCACCGGCGCCCGCATCACCTGGACCTGCTGGGGCGCGGGAAGCGTCCTCGCCGTGTGGTCCGCGGCCCCGGCCGACGGGCGTACCGTCGCCACCGGGATCGCCGTCCTCGCCTGGACCATCGCCTCCACCCTCGCCCTGCGCGGACTGACCCTGCGCCCGACCTTCTTCACCCACATCCACAACGCCGGCCACCAGATCGAGCCGCACATCCACCTCCCGGCCCCGGCCGCCGAGGCCGCGCCGAACGACGAAGACGACGCCCCGGACAACGTCCACCCCCTCCAGAAGCACTGACCCTCAGCCCGGCCACCTACCCCGAAAGGCACTCCGATGAAGCTGGACAAGAACGAGCTCTGGGCCGGCACCTTCCACGGACGCCATGACGGCGCCCCAGCGAAGGTCACCGCCACCCTCGACGACACCCGCCCCGAGCCGTACGCCTGGACCTGCACCTGCGGCGCGCGCCGGTCCTTCCTGACCGACGAGGACGTGTTCGACACCGCCTGGCGGCACACCCACCCCACCCGCCTCGACCGGCTGCGGCAGTGGGCCGCCCGCCCGCCTGCTCCGCACCCGCACCGCCCGCTGACCCGACGCTCTGCCTAACCCTCGCCCACCCCGCCCCGCGGGCGCGGCGAGGACCGGACAGGCCGCCCGGCCGCACGCACCACCACAACCGCGAGCGAGAAGGAGACCACCGCTTTGGCGAAGCCCCCGACCGTCATAGGCGTGCTCACCGAGCACCCGGCCCCGACCTGGTTGACGGCCAACCGCCACAAAATCTTCGGCATCGGCGGGCTGCTGATCGGCTACCTGATCGGCACCCACCTCCACGGCGCCCCGCAACAGCAGCAGGGCCCCGTCACGCCCGCTCCGGTCACCAGCGGAGCACACCGCACGCCCACGGCCCACATCGCCGCATAACCGCCCCGCCCGCTGCGCCCGCCGACACCAGCCCGACGTCGGCGGGGCGCAGCGCTGACCACAGCCGACCAGATCCGGAGAAGGACGCGATGTACGAGCTCGACCACCACACGCCCTACCGGCACGCGCGCTACCAGTTCACCCCGCTCCCGCTGATCCAGCGCGGGCTCGCCTACCACGAGGCCGGCCACGTCGTGCTCGGCCAGCTCGTCGGCTTCACCTGCGAGCGCGTCCGGATCCACACCATCACCCGCGACGGCGTCACCGGCTGGACCGGCACCACCACCTGGGCCCGGTCCTTCGGCACCTACCTGGACATCGCCGTGGTCTGCGGAGCCTCCGGCCAGGCCGCCGACCTCCACCAGCTCGCCGAGTCCGGCCGCCTCACCCCCGAGACGGCCCACCTTGCCGAGGCCGACCACGACAAGCAGATGGCGCTCAACATCCTCACCGCCGAGATCGTCCCGGTCACCGAGACCGGCCCCGCCCCCGAAGGCGGCCTGGCCTGGGACCACGTCCTGGCCACCGCCCAGCAGCGCGTCGACCGCGAATGGGACCGCATCACCGCCGTCGCCGAAGCACTCCTCGCCGCACCCGACTTCACCCTCACCGGCACCCAGGCCGCGCAGATCGCCGGCATCACCGCCTGATCCGAGCACCGCCTCACCGACGACTGGAGGAACCGCCCGTGCTCATCCCCCGCCCGCGCCGCCGGATCGGCCGGCCCCGCCCGCAGCGCCCCGGCCCCCGCTACCCGCACCGCCCCGACCGCCTGCCCACCGCCGGGAGCAGGTGATGCCACGCCCGCGGAAGAAGCGCCGCCGCCGCGAGGTGAACCGGGTGCCGCGCAGCGACGCGGCGCTGCCCGAGTACGACCGCAACATGGCGCCCGACGGGCTCGTCACCCGCAGGCAGTTACGGGAGATGGGCCTGAGCCCCGGCAGCAACTGCGGCCCGGTCGCGATCCTGCGCTGCAAGCTGTGCGCCACCCGGCCGCAGTGGTCCTGCACCACCCCACCCGCCGCTACCTGCTCCGCGTCGACCTCGCCAAGCCCAAACGCGTTCCGACGCTCGCCCAGGAGCGGGCCCTCGATCAGGCGATGGCGGCTCGACAGACCTGCGGCGCGTGCGGCCGCCGGCTCTACATCTAGAAACAGGCTGCGGTATTGCATTCGATGCAACATCCGCCGTGTTGGGCCGGGTCGCCTACCTGCAGGTGGGGTTCACGTTAGCGCTCCGCCAGCGCCTGGTGCTGCGTCCTGACCAGGCCGCCGTTACCAACTCAACGATGTTGCGTTAGATGCATCGTGAGTGTGGTTGATGAACTGCCTGGGGCTGCGCATCTGGTCTTGGCCGACGGAGTCGTGCACCTGGATCCAGAACCCGCGGTTCTGGAAGCGATGCTGGAGGGGCGGGCGCGCCAGCAGCGCACGCGATTCCTGAACTTCGAGTCGACGATCCGTCCCAGAATCTCGTTGGTTCGGAGGCTGGTCGCCTTCACGAATGAGTACCCGTGGGAGTGGGCTCCAGGGGAGGTGGAGGCCTTCTTCGACCACCTGCGGACACGCCGTCCGGGCAGGCCGTTGACGTTGTCGACAGCCCGGAACTACCAGAACGACCTGAGGCTGTTCTTCGACTACGTCACCGATGCCCGGTATGGATGGCCAGCCACGTGCAGAGAGCGCTTCGGACAGGCTCCGGTTCAGGTCCTCCACGAGTGGAACACGGTCACGCACACCAGCGGGTACGAGGGGGCCGCGGAGCGCCGGCCTCTCACGTACGACGAAGTGCAAGGTCTCTTCGACGCGGCGGACGGCCGTGTCGAAGAGATCCGGAAGCGGGGGCGCAAGGGCTCACTCGCCGCCCTGCGTGACGCCATGGTCCTGAAGGCGGTCTACGCCTACGGCTTGCGGCGCCAGGAAGCATGCGGCCTGGACCTGTGTGACTTGCGACGGAATCCGAAGGTCGCTGCCTACGGCCGTTTCGGAGCCGTCTTCGTCCGTCACGGCAAGGCGTCCAAGGGCGGCCCTCCCAAACGCCGCACTGTCCTGACCGTTCCAGAGATGGACTGGATCGTGGACGTTCTTGACCAGTACGTTGCCGAGGTCCGCCCGGCATTCCTGCCGGGCAAGCATCCGGCGTTCTGGATCACCGAGCGGCGGGGACGGATGTCTTTGCGGCGACTCAACGACGCCTTCGAAGCGGCTCGCCGGTCGGCTGACCTGCCGGAGGAGCTGGATTTGCACTCCCTGAGGCACAGCTATGTGACCCATCTGATCGAGTTCGGTTATCCGGAGAAGTTCGTCCAGGACCAGGTCGGCCACGCGTACGCCAGCACCACGGCCATCTACAGCCACGTCTCGGACGAGTACCGAAACCGGCTCCTGCTGAGGTCGCTGCAGGCCCGGCATGGCGACCTTTGGGAGCAGGAAACATGATCCGGAAGATGGGCATCGCCTGGCAGCTGAGGATCCGGATGGCGGAGAAGGGCATGTTCCAGACCACCGACCTTGTCCCCCTGCTGGCCGAGCGCGGCGTTCACCTGTCGCGCGAGCAGGTGTTCCGTCTCGTGACTCAGACGCCGCAAAGGCTGTCCATGGACACGCTTGCCGCGCTGTGCGACATCCTCGGATGCGAACCGAACGACTTGATCCAAGTCGAAGTTGCCAACGCCGGGGAACGCAAGGCGGCCGGCGAGCAGATGCAGGTGCGGCCGCAGACGCGCCACACCACGATCCGGCGCCCGGGGACGGCGTGAGCGCCCCGCTCCGTACCGACGAGGCGCATCGCCGGGTGGTCGCCCATCTGACCTCACACCTCGCGGGCGTGACCAGTGCTCAAGCACGGGAGGCGCTTGAGCAGGCGAAGATCACAGCCCGTTCCTGCGTCAGCCTGTCTCGCCACCTCGAGCACCACGCAGACGCTCTGATGAATCCCGGCCCGACTCCACCAGCGACCCTCGTGCGTCTCGCCCATGCCCTGGCGGCTGCCGGGCACGGGCCAGTCGCTTTGCCGATGTGTACCGGCTGCGGAAAGACCTCTCCTTACCTCACCCACCGCATTGCAGCCGGACGTTGCTGTTCGAGCTGTTCTTACCGAGTACGGCCGGCGAAGACCTGCGCGGGCTGCGGGCGACAGATGCGGATCAACGGCGTGGGGCCGAACGGGCCTCTCTGCGGTACCTGCTATGGCAAACATACGGCCACGGCATGCGGGGGATGCGGACGCGTACGGCGGGCATGCTGGCGCATGCCTGACGGCAGCGTCCGCTGCCAGGGATGCCGCGAGCGTCCCGAACACACATGTGTCGGCTGCGGGACCCAGGCCCCTGCTCAGGCCCTCTCGGAAGACGGCCCCGTCTGCCGCCGGTGCTATCAGCAGCCAAAGCGTCCTTGCGGAGAATGCGGGGAAATCCGCATCATCAACAAGCGCGCCGGTCAGGACGCTCCAGACCTGTGCTCCGCCTGTTACCGCCCGCCCCCTGTTGCCTGCTCTTCCTGCGGACGGATCCGACGCTGCGCTCAGAAACGGGCAGGTCAACCCCTCTGCCAAGGCTGTGCTCCCCGGCCTCGGCGCGCGTGTATCCGCTGCCTTCGCGAACTTCCAGTCCATGCCGAGTGGCCCATGGGGCCGGTGTGCAAGAACTGCTACACAGCAATCCGCAACCACCCCAGTGCCTGCCATCAGTGCGAACAGCGCAGACCGCTCATCAGCGTCACCGACGGGGGCCGCAGCATCTGCGGGCCCTGCGCAGGAACTGATCTCACCTACGCATGCCAGCAGTGCGGCGTGAACGACAAGCTCTACCGCGAGCATCTGTGCACCCGCTGCTTCGCAACGAAGCAATTGGGCAGAGCGCTTGGCGCGGACGGTGCCGCCACTCCGGTAGCTGTGCAGGACCTGCACTCGGTTCTCGCGGGGGCCGGCCGCCCGCGTCGGGTCCTGCACTGGCTGACCCTGAGCGGCGTTCCGGCACTCATGTCACAACTGGCCGGCGCCGAGGATGTCACCCATCAACATCTGGACGATCTGCCTAACACGCCGTCCACCCGTTACATCCGCGACGTCCTCGTCGCGGCGGGCGTTTTGCCCGTGAGGGATGAACGCCTGGAGGGCCTGCCCCGCTGGGCAGACGCTCTTCTACGACAAGCACCTACACACCACCGACACCTCGCCACCCCCTTCGCACACTGGTACCTCCTCCACCGCATCCGCCGGGCCAACCGGCACCGGGCCCTGCGTGCCAGCACTGAACGCGGGATGCGATCCAAACTGCGCCGGGCTCTGGAACTGCTCGGCTGGCTCGACGAAACCGGCATCGGCCTCGGGCAGCTGGCGCAGCCGGCACTCGAAGAGTGGGTGGAGGAAGGACCTGCCAACCGGCGGGACGTACGAGCCTTCATCACCTGGGCTCGGAGCCGCCACCTCGCCGGGGATCTCACCATCCCACCGGCTGTCGTTCCCGTACCGAGCGCCTTCACCACGGAAATAGAACTGACAGATCAACTGCACCGGTGCCTGTGTGACGACGCCATGCCCATCGACGTTCGAACGGCTGGCGCCCTCATGCTCGTGTTGGGGCTCCAACCCACCAAGCTGCTCGAACTCACGGTGCACGACCTCGTCGACGACGAGACAGCCGCGTTCCTCACCCTCGACGGCCAGCGGATTCCACTGCCGCCGAAGGTCGCCCTCCTGGTCCGCGCACTACGCGACCGATGCCAAGAACGCTGGCAGCTCAACCAGACGGCCAGCACCACCCCATGGCTGTTCCCAGGACAGGAGCCCGCACGTCCACTCGGCGCGACCTACCTCAGCTTGAAACTCCGGCAGCACGGAATCACGCCCCGTGCCGGTCGCAACAGTGCTCGCCTCGCACTGGCCGCCGACCTGCCTGCATCGGTCCTCGCTGATATCACGGCGACCAGCATCAGCAGCGCCACCCGATGGACCGGATACGCCAGGCACGACTGGCTCGACTACATCGCCACCCGCCAGCGGAACTGACGCCAGATCAGCCAGCGCTCGATACGGCCCCACGGATGGTCGTCGCAGTCAGTACCGGATCGACAGAAGGCACCAGCTCCTTCGTGGCGACCTTCACGAGATGATCCGGAACAATGCCGACCTGCAAGGCGCCCACGTACTCGATGACCTCGGCAAGCGACAGCACCGGCAGCCTCTGACGCAGGGTGTGCATGGCATGGATCCGCCCACGAGCAGCCGCCACACCAAGGACCTCATCGTGTAGATCATCCGCCGCGGTCCGCACAGCCTGGCCCCGGATGCGGATTCGGTAGTCCTCCTGCCACCCATCGGTTACCGCCGAGACGACGCCGATCTGGTGCAGGCTCCCGTCGAGTCGATCGACCAAATAGGGCCCGTTCCCAACAAGCATGAAGTCCGTATTCCCGGTGCGCAGATACTCCTCGGACGTCCAGGAGACGATCCACACCAGCTCGTGCTCCCTCACACCCGCGATGGCCAAGAGAATCGGGTCCGAGCGCAACGCGCGGTCCGCCTCGTAGTCGCGTGCCAGCTGTTCTTCAACGATCTGGACTGCGGTTTCTCGATCGATCACGTGTGCAGCATCGCGCACAGCCTCGCCCGGGAACCAGTCGATTTCACACCGCCAGAGTCTCGGGGGGCGCTGCGTCCGGAATACGACACTCGCGCAACAAGTGCTCTCCGCCAACACTCGGGTGCTGCCTGGAGTGCTTCGACGGCACCCCCGTGGACTCGAGCAGCTGCATGACGGCCCCGGCCCCGGTCACGCACCGGCTGGCCGCGTGAACCAAACCCGTCCCGACTGCACAGGCCGGGGCGGGGCCCGCACAACGGGGCGGCCCCAGCACCGGCAAAGTCCGGCCGCCCGCTTCTTCACCCTTCGAGATCAGGAGAGATCCAGCATGACGCACCGTCCCGCCGTCTTCGCCGCCCTGCTCGGACTGATCCGCGCCGGAAGCGCCATCGGCGACTTCTGGGTCCAGTCCGACTTCTGCGCCCGCGTGAACGGCGCCTCCGACGACCACCCGGTCACCTTCACCGACCCCGTCACCGCGAAGGAGACCACCCACGGCACCGCCGACGGCCGCAAGGCGTGCCTGCATCACGTTGCTTCTGTTGGGCTGGTGACCCAGGAGCCCTCCCCTCGGCAGGCATCTGTGCTGGTCAAAGCCTCAAAGATCGGTGCCACGGTGGTCGACAGATGTCGTGCATGGAATACGAGATCATGGGCGCGGACCGATCGGGGAAGACACAGGGGGTAGGGGAATCATGGTGGCGTTCCACGCATCCGCGCTGGACGGAGTGGCCCGAAATTCGGCGCTGCCGACGCCGCTGCTGCTGCGCCTGCTCGCCTTCGAGAGAGACGGTGACCGTCCGCCCCGTGACGCTCTTCAGCGGGCCGGAATTCCCGAGTCGGCCGTCGCGCTGATCCTGGCCCACCCGAACCCGGGGTCCCGGATCGATTTCGCCATGAGTGCCAGGGCGGAGCCTGCACAGCGGGCCCGACTCACAGACGATCCTTCTCCCAAGGTGCGGGCCGCGCTTGCATATGGACCCGAGGTGTACGATCCGCGCGCAAAGGTCGCGCCGCTCCCGGACACCGTGTGCGCCCGCCTACTCGACGACCCAGATCCTTCCGTACGCACGGCAATGCTGGAATCGCCCCATCTGGCGCCGTCGTTCGTGGCATCGATGGCCACTCATCACCGTGCGGCAGCGCGCCGGGAAGCGGTGCGTGCATGGGAGGCCCTGTCGGCGGGCGAGAGGTCGGCACTGCTGGCCGACCCCGACCCCGAGGTACGGCGGGCCGCGGCGCTGCAGGAGTGCCGTCGGGACGTCCACGTCACCGCCGAACTCCTCCGCGACCCGAAGTCCGCCGCCGAGGCACTGCGCCGCGGGCTCCTTTTCCGCACCGACGCCGAGCGGTGCGTCGCCGAGCGGACGCACTTGGCCGCCCTTGCCGAGAACCCGTCGCTGCCCCCCGACCTCGTGGAGCGCCTCGCCGTCAACCCCGACGAGGACGTACGGCTCGCCGTCTCCCTGCGGCCCGAGCTGGACGAGACACGGCGCATGGGGATCGACTTCACGGCCGGGGACCTCGACAGGGGCGAGGGCGTGCGGTGGGTACGGGACGGGCTCGCCGAGCCTGAGGTGCTGCGTCGGGCCGCGTCCTCCGCTCACCCGCTGCTCCAGCGCGCCGCCGCCTGGAGCCCTCACCTGCCGCCCGATCTGCTGCGCCTGCTCGCACGCGTCGAGGACCCGGTGGTGGAAAACCTCCTAGGCATTCACCACCCCGACGCTCCGGAGGAGGTCCTGATGCGGGTGTTCGCGCGGCTAGGCGGGACGTTCTCCGCCTGGATGGCGGAGACGCACCCTCGTTTTCCCCGCGAGGGTCTCGCCGCCCGCTACGCGGACCACCTGGACGGGAACTACCGCCGCCTGGCCGTACGGGATCCGGCCGCCACACCGGAGCTGATCGAACGGCTCAGCCGCGACCCCGTCGTCTGGACGCGTCAGGCGGCGGCCCGCGACCCGCGCCTCCCGCTCCACCGGCTCCGCGAGGCCCTCCTCGTCCCCGAACTGGCCTCCAGCGCGGGTGCTAACCCGGCGCTCCCCGAGGACGAGATGGCCGCCGTCCTGGACCGGGCTGGCGTTCCCGCCTGACTGCCGGGCGGAACCGACTTGCTCGCACCCCAAAGTGAAGGCCGCGATCCTCCGACCCCGCCTTGCGGGCCATGTGGCTCGCCTCGAACAACGCCTGTCCGAAGCCCTTGGTCAAGACGCCTGGCCCGCCACTGGCCTCCGCGATCCCACTGACTCAGACACCCTGCGTCGTCGCGGACAACCTCTACCGCCTGGAGGCGCTGCTCAAGCCGCTCAGCGACGCCCGGCGCGCGGAACTCGGCTGGAACGGCAGCGAGGGCTCGGGCGACCTGCTCCTGGTGCGCCGCTACATCGGCCCGGAGATCTGCTGCTGTGGCGCTGGCGCGACGGCTCGCAGCTCGCCGACGGAGACCGCGTCGCGGAGAGGTCTCGGAGCGGACCGCCTCGTTCTTGCCCAGCGCAACGACGTCGACGGTGCGGGCGACGCCGGCTTCGACGTCCTGGTCGGCTGCCTGACCGGCGAGCTCATGCACGACCCGGACGTGCGCTGCACCGTCCACGGCCCGCACGGATACGACCAGGACGACGACCTCGAGGGCCGCACCGACCTGGAAGCCGAGTACGCCGAAGCGGTCCGCGGGTGAGCCGCGCCCCCGACGGCCCGTACCCGCACCCGCTCACCCCGGCCGAACTCCCGGCCGGGGACGAGTGGCTGTACGGCTGCGACGACTGCCAGCTGCCCGTGCAGGGCGGCGCGGCCGGCCTGGCCGCACACCGGCGCACCGTCCACAACCCCCGCCGTGACTACGGCGACCGCCGCATCCCCATCACGATCCGGCTCGACCTCGAATTCTGACCCGACCAGCACGCCGAAGGAGCACCGCCCATGCCCATGTCCGCCGCCGCGAAGGCGGAGTACGACGCCCACGCTCAAGCCCTGCGCGAGCACGGCGCGATGAACGCGCGCCGCCTCTGGCCGCGCCAGGCGCTGCTCTACACGACCGTCAACGGCGCCCAATTCCAACCGTTCCCCTCCCGGCAGCCCGCCCGGTCCGTGGCCCCGGCCGTCCACTCCGCGCTCAAGAAGCCCACCGTCCACGAGTACGACGTCGCCGCCCGCGACGGCTCCCCGCTGCGCATCGTCTACATCCGCCACGCCCCCGGCACCTGGTCCGGCGGCGGGGACGTGATCGACGTCTACGAGATCCCGACACGCTTGAGTGATGGTCCTCCGTGCTGCCCCGACCCTCTGCCGCCGCCGGCCGGGGCCGGGGCGGTCGCGGTGGTCCCTCACCACCGCAAGCACGAGAGGAGTTGGACGTCATGGCCAAGGACTACTTCGAGGTGGACGTCCCGATACGGAGCACCGAGTCGCCGGGCCTGCGCGGCGTGCACGTCTTCACCGGCCGGGCCGAGAGCGACAGCGCCGCCATCAAGGCCGCCCACGAGGTCTACGATGCGGCCCGCGCCGCGGCGGAGGCCGGACTCGAAATCCCCCACGGGCGTCCGGACGGCTGGGGCGCCTGCGGATACCGGCCCGGCTGGGAGCTCGACTGGCCCGCCGCGAAGGCCGGCCCCTGGAAGAGCCCTTACAGCTGGCTCAACTCCAGCCCAATCGAGCTGTAGCTCTGCCCCGGGACAGCCGCTCTGCTTGGCGGCTTCGACGGCTGCCCCGGGCCCATCCATCCCGTACGAGACGAGACGGAGACCCAAGTATGTCGTCCCACCGCGACGTCGACCACGCCCTCGCCTACCCGGAACCGCCGGCCTCGCCGCTCTGGCACCGCAGCGGCCCCAAGGCCCGGCCGATCACGCCCGGCCAGCAGCAGCGCAACTGCGAGCTGCAGCTCCGCGCGCAGTACACCCCCCGACCCCGCTCCCCGCGCACTGCCAAGACCCGGACGGAGGCCCGATGATGACCAGCCCCCAGACCAACCTCGCCATAGACGGCTACGTCGACGCGATCCCGGCCCCCGGCACCAGCTGGGGCACCGCCACGTTAGACCTGATCCACTCCCCCGCAGACGCGGACCGGCTTGCCCCCGACGCCCCGGACACCGTGTACGCCTGCACCACCGCCGACCCACGCATCGCCGACGTACTGCTGCGCGAGATCCAGCCCGGCGACCTCCTGCGCGTCACCGGCAGCCTCGTCCCGCCCGCCGCAGAAGGGGCCCCGGGACGGCTCACCATCGACGCCCTGGAGGTCCTGGACGCCGCGCCGGCCCCCGTGCTGTACGACCTCGTCCTCGAGCGCTGGGGCAACTACGCGACGGTCTTCGACGCCGGCCGCGACGGCGTCCCGGTGTTCACCGTGGACGGGAAGTGGGTCGGTGAGGCCGCCAGCCCCGACGCCATCAGCGACCTGATCGACGCCTTCGAGAACGGCGGCCCGCGATGACGACCAGCCTCCCCGCGCAGCGCACCATCCTGGAACGGTTCCCCGCGGGCCACCCCCGCGGCTCCTGGCCCGCCGACGAATACGCCGCCGCCCAGCGCGCTCAGGGCACCGACGCCCGCGTCGTCATGGACCTCGCCAGCGACCAGTTCCTCGTCGTCACCGACAACGCCCACGCCTAACCGAAAGGCGAACATGACCGAGACCGAGACCATCTAGATGATTGATTCCAAGGCCTTAGTGGTCGTAGGCGGTCAGTGATCGGATGACTGGTCCACCGGTCTTGTGGTTGTGCCATATCGCGGCGGTCAGGGCGAGGAGTCGTTGCAGGACCCGGACGGTGACCCCTGCGGGAGTGCGGCCGCCGTGCCGTTCGAGGTCGAGTTGTCCCTTGAGGGTCTGGTTGACCGACTCGATCAGCTGACGCAGCGGTTTGAACAGCTCGGCTCCGGCCCGTTCGGGCTCACCCTTGCGGGCCGGCCGCAGAAGCCGGACGCCCAGGTCGGCGAGGTCCCTCTCGAAGGCGCGGCCGTAGTAGTTCCTGTCCGCCAGCAGTGTCGGTGGTGGCCGGTTGGCGAGCAGGCCCGGTTCAATGTGGAAGATGTCCAGCAGCACTTCGCGTTCGACGGCTTTGGCTCCGGTCAGCGCGAAGGCAATGGGCAGGCCGTGCAGGGTGCAGACCAGGTGCAGGCGCAGCCCCCAGAAGAACCGTGAGTGGCTGGCGCAGTAGCCGTACTCGGCCCATCCGGCCAGGTCGGAGCGTCTCGCGGTCTCCCGGGAGCGTCCGCACTCCACCGGTGTGGAGTCCACGATCCACACGTCATCGGTCCAGAGTGCGGTGTCGGCGGCCAGCTCCCGCAGGACCTGTCTGACCAGGCCCGACGCCCGTCGCAGGCGTTTGTTCCAGCCCGGCTGCTGGGGCAGGTACGGGAAGAGATGCCGCAGGCGGGCGTGGGCGTGGCGCAGCCAGCGTGCCTCGGAGACGAAGCCCAGCAGGGCCTGCATCACCGCGAGGGTGACCAGTTCCGCGTCACTGAGCTTCGGCTCCAGGCCCACCCGCGGCCGCCACGGAGCAAGATGCGGCGAAGCCTTCAAAAGGTCATCGACCCGCACGTACAGTGCAGTTGCGAGGGTGTCTATCTCGGTCGTCACAAACTGAGAGTGGGCACCCTCGCGTCCGTGCAGCTACCCCTTGGAATCAATCATCTAGTACACCGCCGACGTGGTCGCCGTGACCCCCAGCGGCCACGTCCTGCTGATCGAGCGCGGCTGGCCGCCCTTCGAAGCCATCTGGGCGCTGCCCGGCGGACACGTCGATGCCGGGGAAGCGCCGTACGTGGCTGCAGCCCGCGAGCTCGCCGAGGAGACCGGCGTCTACGTCCACGTCGGCGTCCTGCACGAGATCGGCGTCTGGGACCAGCCCGACCGGGCCCGCGCGGCAGGTACGTCACCTTCGCCTACACGGCCGTGGTCCCCGACGGCACGGAAGCCACCGCTGGGGACGACGCCCGCACCGCTTGCTGGTGGCCCCTGAGCGACCTGCCCGAGCAGCTGGCGTTCGACCACGCCGACATCATCAGCGCGGCTGTAACCCCTAACTCCTGACGAGCCCCCCGGAGCGCCGCCTCGGCCGGAAAGGTCGGGGCGGCGCTCCGCCCGTTCCTGTCGCTTCACCAGCATCCCGGAGGCACCGTCATGCGCCTCCGCCTGATCTCGTTCGGCTACCTGCCCGCCTCCCCCGGGCCCGCCCGCGGCCGAGTGCATCGAGGACATCGCGACCGGCTCCGCGACCCGGCTGCCGCCCGCGGTCCTAGCTCAGGGTCTGGCGTACCAGCCGTTTTCGCCGCTGCCTTCCGACGGGTCGTACGACTGGTGCAGTCCGAGCAGCGCGGCCACCAGCCGGGGGTCCCAGCTCCCGTCGAGGATGCGGTACTCGTCCGCGACTCCGCGGAAGACGAGGTGCGCCCGGCGTGAGGAGTCGCGCCAGATCACCCTGCGCGGCTTGCCGAAGGCGTCGTCGCCCTCGCCGAGCAGCGACAGGAGCAGCCACACCAGGCTCACGGGCAGGCCGAGGGGCCACCACACCGCCCACCAGAACAGGCGCCCGCGGAAGCCGCGCACGGAGTGTCCGGTCACCGACTCGACGGTCCAGCGCGCGCGGGCGCCGCGCAGGGCGCGTCCGCGTCGGTACGTGATCCGGCCCAGCGGGGCGCCGTACGGGTCGTCGACGCGGTACACGGCGGGGCGTCCGCTCACGCGCGAGCCTGTCTCCTCCGTCGACACCCGGGCGATCGCGGTCTGGCCCTCACCGACGACGTCGAAGGTACGGGCGGAAGGGTGCGCGGCGCCTGCGTGGCCGTCGGGCGTGCGGCAGAGCAGCCCGATGGCGACATGCCCGTCGCGTCCCGCGTCGTCGCCGTGGCGGACGACGACCGGCAAGGCCGTCCCGTACCGCACGTTGTACGTCATCCGCCCCTGGGCCACGCTCTGTCCTTTCCCCGCGTCGCCGCATGGCGGCGCTTCCGGCCCTCATGATCTCATTCGCCGTTCAGGCATCCGGGGGGGAAGTCCGGGACCACGAGTAGCCACTTCTGCGACCCGCCGGGCACTCCCCTGGGCCTGTCCCGGTTGGTGGTGGCCCGAAGGGGCCGTTACACCGGGATAGGAGGAGACGCATTGGCCGATGACGACTATTGGCGATCATTGCCCCAAGCCCCCGGACCACGGCTGCGGATGGGAGTGGGACGACACCTGGCGCATGGTGGGGGCCGGCGATCGAACCCGGCCCCCGCCGATTACCGCCCTGCGGCCTCGTGAGCAGAAGGCGCCACCACCAGTATCAGCAGCACAACCCCGACGACGATGCAGCAGTGGCGCGCTGAAAACTCCTATCCGAGCCACTGCTTACATTGCTCGCCGTACGCGCTGTTGAGCGGTGACCTCAGAATCCGCCCATCTCCGCAGGCGCCCGGGCCTTCTTGCGGTGGGGCCCTGCTTGACCCGACCACGACGATCCGTGCCAGCGGGTGCTTACGGCGTAAGCACCCGCCCACCGAGCAGGGTCAGACTCCCGTTCTCCCAGGTGTGAGGTTGGGACGGGGGCTTTTGGGCCGCAGTGTGAGCACCACGGTACCGAAATGGATCTGACAAGCAGTCCCTGCGGGGACGACTCGTGCGCCAGGCAAGCCGACCCGGGGGTGCGTCAGCGCCGTCACGAGATCTTGCGGATGGGGGTAGGAGGTTCAACGGAGCTCCCAGTGGTCCTCGTTGCCGTCTAGTCGGCGTTCATGGCTGTACTGGCGTTTCTGTGAAGCCGGGCGGTGGCTGCGGTCGTTGAACTACATGCCGATGTCCCAGCCTCCCTCCGGATCTTGTAGGCAGAAGCGGACGAGAAGCGAGGCGAGTAGGACTTCGGCGTCGGGGGTCAGGCTCGGCAATGCTGCGAGAGCGTTGCGCTCTCGATCCGTGAGTGGCTTGTCTGTGTGCCACCACCAGTCGCCGTTCACTGGGCTGCGTTGACTGAGACCGTTGCGGTTCCTGGTTGTCGTCATGCGAGCGCCGCTGGGGAGGTGGAGCAGGTGCATGGACTCGCCCGTGTACTCGACAAGTCGCATCCCTGGCAGGCAGAGGCCCTCGCGTTTTCCGTGCGAGGGGAGTAGGCGGTTCCCGATGTTTTCTGCCGCGTTGGAGATAACGATGAGGTCGTCGTACCTCGGCGAGAGTGCGAACGTGTAGACGCTCAGCTCGTGAAGCGATGTCTCGGCTAGCCAAGCGGCGTCTGGTCCGCAGTTGAGAACCGCGATGGCGAGCAGGGCACGAAGGCGTCGTTGTGGTCGGGAGCAGTGGTCGAGACCTAGCTGGCCGTCCCGTGTCGTTCCCGGGGCTGCCGCTGAGGGTGTCTCGCCGGTGTAGGCGCTGCGCTCGGTGGCCAGCGCTCGGTGAAGGGAGTGAGGCATGGTGGTTCCGCGCTGCCCGGTCAGCGGAACGGGACCGCATGGCGGTCGCCGAAAGTGAGCGCGAAGTGGGCGCACCACACCCTCTGTGGGTGACGGCGGGTACCGGGATGCGGCGTCACCCCGTCCAGGCCTTCGCGGACCGGTGGGCGGCAGGTTAGCGGATGGTGCGTTACGGGGCTGCCGGAACAACAGGCGTGTCGCTGAGGGCGCTTACGCCGTAAGCAGGCTGGGGATCTCTATGGGTGCTTACGGCGTAACCACCCATAGAGGGGGCTGGTGAGCCTTCGCGCGGGCCTCCTCGCTGGCGTTCAGGCAAGGGAACTAACGCGGATTGGACGCAAAACACGCCTAACGAAGCGTCTGAAATGGCCACTGGTGGCAGTATGCTGCCGTGCATGTCATCTCCGAACCAGGGAGGTGAGCGGGAGAAGCTGATCTCGAAGCTGCCCGCCTACCTCCAGCAGGCCCTCAAGGTCCGCGCAGCCCAGCTGCAGACGGACATGCAGGACGCTGTGACCGCCGGCATCCAGGCTTGGCGCGCCAGCTCCGAGCAGCTTCCCACCGTCGACACCGCCGGTGCCGCCTCCTTCGGCACCTTCCTGCCCGAAGGCCTCTACGACGCCTTCAAGGAGGACTGCCGCGATCGCGGCGTCTCCTACATCCAGGGGCTGGCCCAGTCGGTTGCGCTTTGGCTCGTGGAACACCCCGCCGACCTCGACGCTGAACCCCACACGCGCCGCATCATCGTCTGCAACCAGAAGGGGGGCGTCGGGAAGACCGCCATCTCCGCAGGCCTGGCCGAAGCCCTCGCCGAGGGCTCCATCGCGGCTAGCGGTGGCGCGCTCGAGACCGCCAGTGAAGCGGCGGCCGACGGCCTGCGCGTCCTGCTAGTCGACTACGACGCGCAAGGCCACCTCTCCCACCAGCTCGGACTCAAGGCGATCCCGGCGGGTGAGGAAAGCCTCATCACGCACATGCTTCACCGCGAGCAGGCCAAGCACTCGCTCCTCGACCTCACCGTGACCATAGAGGGTGCCCGGTTCGGCGGCCGCCTGCGGATTCTTCCCGCAGCGTTCGACGCCTTCCTGCTCGACTCAGGCCTTACCGTGTTCCGCGGTCCTCGCCACGCCACGCTCGAGCGCGCACTCGCGCCCATCGAAGAGCACTTCGACGTCATCGTCATCGACTCCCCGCCGAGCCTCGGACTGGCCATGGACGCCGCGCTCTACTACGGTCGCCAGCGCGAGGACGAAAAGCCTGGATCATCCGGTCTCGTCATCCCGGTCGAGGCCGAGGACACCTCCGCACAGGCCTACGGCATGCTGATCCAGCAGACCGACTCCCTGGCACGCGACTACGACATCGCTATCGAGCAGATCGGCCTTGTCGTCAACAAATTCGACTCCCGCCGCGGCTACATCGCCACATCCTCCCTGGACAAATGGAAGGCCCTCGGAACGCCGCCCGTCCTGGCGGTTGTGCCCGACCTCAAGGAGCAGCGCGAAGCCGTACGCAAGCAGCGGCCGCTCCTGGACTACGCGCCCGACTGCGACCAGTCGCACCAGATGAGGAAGATTGCCCGGGCGGTGAAGACAGCATGAGCAAGGCAGACATGCTGGGGGAGTCGGCGACCTTCGACGCGGTGGCGCAGCCGATCAGCAGCCGCGCAGCCGCCTTCGCGCGCTTCGCCGGCCAAGAGCGGTCGGGAACAACCCCAGCCTCGGACAGCCCGGAATCGGGACGTCTCCCTCTCGCCGCCCTCGCACATAACCCCTACAACCCGCGCGAGGAACTCAAAGAGGTAGAGGAACTCGCCGACAGCCTCGCCGCCCGCGGCGTCATCCAGCCCCTCACCATCGTCACTCGCGCCGCTTTCCTCAGCGCACACCCCGGGCACGAGGAAACCCTCGCCGACGCCCTATACGTCGTCGTCGACGGCAACCGGCGCCTCGCCGCAGCCAACCAGGCCGGACTCGACGACGTACCCGTCCACGTCGACGACACCTTCGCCGAGAACGCGGACACTCTGCTGGAGACCGCGCTCATCGCCGCCGTCCAGCACGAGAACCTCGACCCCATGGACGAGGCCAAGGCCCTGCAACGGCTCGTCGGTGTGCACGGGTCCCAGCGGGCCGTCGGCCGCGCGCTTGGCAAGTCCAGCGGCTGGGTCACCCAGCGCATGGCGCTGCTGAAGCTGACCCCAGACCTCAAGCAGGCAGTGGAGGATAAAACCCTCCCGGTTGAGGTCGCCCGCCGAGTTGGGCAAATGCCCAGCGAGCAGCAGCAGGAAGCGGCAAGCCAGGCTCTGGCCGAGCGCCGAGTGAACAAGGCCCGTCGTACGGCATCCACGGCGGGTGCTTACGCCGTAAGCACCCCGGCGGCCCCTTCAATTCCGCCGGCGCGCCCCTCCGGCGCCTTGACGTCAGATGGTGGCCACAGCCCTACTGAGACAGAGGAAGAGTCATTCTCTGCGGAACCGGACGCCGCCGCCTTCCACCTCTCCGGTGATGACGCCGATCCGGACGATGCCCCTTGGGTGATGGACATCCGGAAGTTGACCAGGGTGAAGTGGCACGACGGGAACGCGGTCGCCGACCTCGTCTTCGAGAAGATGGACGCGGAGCAGCGAACGGTGCTGCTGGAGCGTCTGCTGGCCGCCCACGAGGGCTGAGCAGGAGCGATGTGGTCGAAGGGCTGGCACCTCATTCGAGGTACCGGCCCTTCGCGCTGTCGGCTCAGAGGGATGGGCTAGGACGGGGCATCGGCGTGGGTGCCGGGGACGGCGACGAAGGTTCTCGGATGGCTGGGTTTCCGCTGGCGGCGCGGCTGTGTGTTCTACCGTCGTGGGGAACGTGAAGCGGTTGTGGGGAAGGCGGGAGAGACGGTGGCCACCTTGTTGGGGGAGCAGAAGCTGGATGCCCGGGTGGAGTTCCGGGGTTTCGGTCTTCAGGAATCGGATGACAGCGCTGTACCAGTTCCGTTTCCCGATGACTTCAGGTGGGGCGTCTTCCTCCATCAGCATGTCCGACGGTTCGACCTCTTCAGCGCCGGCCACACGCACACCGCTTCCGTGACCGCCAGGGTCTGGGACGGTGTGCCCGACCCGGGGCAGGAGGAGTGGGAGGAGCAGGCGGAGATCGACTATGAGTCGGTCACAGGCGACGTTGCTCTCTGGGGATCTGGGCGATCGGAAGATCTGATCCGGCTGGGGATTCCTGGGCTGTGGAGGGTCCGGGTGCGGTGTGTGGGGAGGGCGGAGGTCGAGCGAGTGACGCGGGACGAGGGGACCGCTTACGGCGTGGAGCGGTATGTGATCGATTTCTGGCCGAAGGCCGGGTGAATAGCGGGCCCGGCACGGAGTGTGCCGGGCCCGCCGCTGAGCGGCGCGGGGTTAGCTGATCTTCACGATGAAGCCGTCTTCGGGTCCGTCGATGATGCGGTTGGCGTTGTAGAAGCCGCGCAGCAGGGTTCCGCCGACACCGTTCTGGTCGCCGGGGATGGGCAGGACGGAGAAGTTGTTCTTCTCAACGTGCGGGTCGTACTCGTCGATCGCGGAGCCTTCGTAAGTGGAGGCGAAGGGGAACTCGTCGCACTCCTTGCCGCCATCGGTGTAGTTGGCCCCCCAGTGGCGCTTGCATTCCCGGACCGAAACGGCCCGGTTGCGGTCAAGGCGCTTCTGGTCGAGGAACAGGCGGTGCAGCGGCTCTTGGATCGTGTCGCCCGGCACGTTCTTCAGCGCGTTCAGCGGCTTGGTGGCTTTCGGGTTGGTGAAAGCCTGCTTGATGTGCTCGGCCACAGCCTGCTCCGGGGCTCCGGGCTTGGAGCTGTACTCCAGGGTCGCGATCATGCTGAACGCGGCGCCGCCCTTGTTCGCGGGGTTGCCGGCGCCGGTGGAGTTGCGCAGGTAGGAAGCTGAGTCCCACCGTGGGGCGAACATGAAGGGCTTGCCGGTCTTGGGGCTCTCGCCCACCCAGCCAGCGGGAAGGGTGGAGGTGACTTCCGGTTGGTAGACGGCCGCGACTACGTCCGCCGCGCCGGCGCCTGTGCCCTGCCCTGGGGCATAGCGTACCGAGTGCCTGTAATGCGGGCTCGACTGCATCTCCAGCCATGTCTTCGTCACAGGCAGGCTTTTGCTCGTAACGGGCGTCGCGGCGGCTGGCCAGTCCGCCGCTATGCCGCCCTTGAGACCGATCTTCAAGCCGGAGACACCGGTGCTGCCCACCGCGGTGAAGTCGGTGACGTCGTAGTCGAAGTACATCGTCCGGTCAGCTTCCTTGGGAACGGTGCCTCGCACGTAGACGGTGTACGAGCTGGTGCCGACCGCCCCGCTCTGCTTCTCCCAGACGGTCGTGACCTTCAACCCCGGCACACCGCGAACCGGGACTTGATGTACACCTGTGAGGCGCCGGCCATGTTGCGCTTGCACTCATCCAGCGTCATCGCCCTGGCGGGCTCCGGATAGGACAACGCCTCCGGTGCTAGGAACGGCAGCGCCGCGCTCTGCTGCCCTGAGGCGACGGCGGCGGGGGTGCTGGCCTGCTTTCCGTAAGAAGCCGCCGGACCCACCACCTCCATGGGCGTCGTCGGCGCATCCTCCTGCATGTCGGCCGTCACGAGCCTCGTCATTCCGGCGCCTGTCTTGAGCTCGTCCAGCGAAGGTGCCGCGGCTCCCGGAGCGAGCATGAAGGTACGAGCGGTCAGCTGGTTGCTCCCGTCGGCCGTCGCGGTCGTAGTCCCGGGCACGGCGATGGTGACAGTTAGAGCTGCCAACAAGATGATGCGATGGCGTGTGTGTGGTGCGGTAACGATGATTTCCCCCAACGCACGGTCGGTGAGCGGACGTCGCCTAACCACACAGCAATATCGAACATTTGCCGCAGTCAAGAAGCGTTCGAGGTGGTTATGGCGGGATATGATGAGTCCTTGGCTTATCGACAACAGAGACCGCCCGTAGCGGCCTCGCACCAAGCGCACAAAGCGAGGCCGTCCACTGGAACCCTCGGCGGTGGCCCCTCCACCGAAGGCGATCAGACTCTCGTGTCGGCTCGTGACGCCCGAGGCTGCTGGGGTACTCAACGCGGGGGCGTCCGTCTTCGAGTCGACCGAGGACGCCATCTACATCGCCGAGCGCAACCCTGCGCGCGTCCTCGCCGAAGTCGACGCCAAGCGGCGGATCGTGGACTGGCACTTGCGGCAGTGCACCTGCCACCCCTGCACCGCCGACGGGGACGACCTGCCGAGCACAGGACGAGAGGACGGCGGCGTCGGGGACGATTGCCCCACCCTTCGCCTGCTGGCACTGCCCTCCGCGGCCCACCCGGACGTCCGCAGAAAGTGGCGACCGACTAACTGAATCAGGCCACGCACGAGGGGTGTTGTTCCAGCCATCCCGGGCGTAGCGTGAGCGCACCACCTGGAGGAGGCGCGCCAGCCTCCCACCTTCCACCCCGCTGGCGCGCACCTGAAGAGCCCCGCCCCTACGTGCCCCCGTGCGGCGGGGCTCTTCTGCGCCCCAGCGCCGCACCACAAGGACCCCGCGTCACAGACCGGTCACAGCCACCACACAGCCGACCGGATCCCGACAGCATGGCCCGATGCGCACACACCACACCGCCGCCATCCTCGCCACGGCCGCCACCCTCGCCCTCACCGCCTGCGGACCCGCCGACATCAAGACCAAGCCCGACGCCGCCACACCCACGTCCGCCACGGCCGCCGACGCCCCTGCCGCCAGCAGCTCCGCGCCTGCCGCGCAGACCGCCACCATCGGCAGCACCCTCACCCTGAAGGGCACCGGCGACGGTGAGCAGATCGCCGTCACGGTGAAGAAGTGGGTGGACCCCGCCGTCTCAAAGAACGAGTACGTGAAGCCCACTGACGGCTCCCGATACGTCGCTGCGCAGCTCGAACTGGTCAACACGGGCACCGCCCCGTACGACGACTCTCCGTCCAACGGGGCCAAGGTCGCCGACGCGGAAGGCCAGCAGTTCAACTCGACGCTCACCATGGGGATCACGGCCGGCCCCGAGCTTCCCAGCGGCGTGAAGATCGCCCCCGGTGGGAAAGCGCTCGGCTACATCGTGTTCGAGGTCCCGAAGGACTCCAAAGTCGCCCTGCTGCACTTCGGGCTGAACAGCGGGTTCGCCGAGCAGACGGGGCAGTGGACCATCCAGTAGCCCCACCGGGTGCCCCATCATGGGCCGCAGATCCGGCGTGCCTGGACACAAAACCCCGCCAGCCGATGCGTGCGCTCTGTCCCGGATGCGGCACTCGAGCGCCTGGCTGTGGTGACGATCCCGGGGCATCGTCCACCGAGTGGACCGCACGATGCCGACACGGAGTGGAGCCCACTGAGTGGACTCCACGCAGTGGACGCCACTCCCCGCAGTGGACTCCATCGGGTGGAGTCCACTGCGGTGCGCACCGGCTGACGTTGGACTCCACTCCCGCGCGCACCACGATGTCCCGCACCACACGCGGTGCGCACCATCCGATGGTGCGCCGCACTCCCGCGTGCACCCGGTGCGCCGCACCCCCTTGACCAGGTTCGGCTCTACCCCTTGACCAGGTTCGCCACCTGGCACGTTTCTCCTTGACACAGCAGGTTCCGGCCGCCGATCAGGGTCTGGTCAAGGGTGTGTGTGATAGGGCCCGCCGCCCCAGCGCGCACCTGGTGCGGTGCATGGCGGTCCGCATCGTGGTGCCCGGTGCGGTGCACCGCCCGGCGGTGGAGTCCACCCGATGGGCGCGGTGCGCACCACCGCCACCCTGGCGGGCGTGGCGGTGGTCCTCATCTCCATCCTCCTCGCCATCACCTCCTGACTGCGTGCGCCTTCCAGCCACCCCGTGCCAGAACCAGCCACCGGCCCCCAGGTACCGCACCCGACCGCCACCATGAGACGACCCCCCCGACCAACTGCCTGCCGCACGGCACGCCGAAAGGGGCCACGCACCAGATGAGCGACCCGTACGAGAGCTACGTGTTCGACCACTCCAGGGGCTGGATGAGCCTGGACATCTACTACGAGCCTGGCCTCAACGTCGCCACTCTCCACCACACCGGCCATATCTCCGTGAAGCAGGGTGACAGCCGCTACGCCGACACCTGGATCGACCGGCTTCAGGACTGCAAGCCCATCGCGCTGCACACGTTCCTCGTGGAGGACGAGAAGATCCCGGCCCTGTTCCAGCCGTGCGTTTACGACGACAGGGACAGCCCGTCCGCAGTCGGCGGCAGCGGCTGCCTGTGCCGAAAGTCCATGCCGACCCGATCACCGGGCTGCCCGTCGTCCGCGAGCACTACCGCACCGTCAGCGGCAACATCGAGAACTGGACCTACAAGACGATCACCAGCCGCGGCTTGCCCGAGGGAAGGACCGTCCGCAGTCTGATCGTCGACAAGCACGAGTTCTGGATGAGGGACGACGAGTCCGGCGAACTCCACTTCCTGCCCCGCACCGACTCCTCCGGCTACGGCATCGGCTACGGCGGAGGCGGCCCCTACACCCTCTGCCAGATGATCGAGCAGCTGGTCGAATCGGACGGCGCCAACTCCACCCCCGTCCGCTGGCGCGACAAGCCCAACGGGGCACTCGCCGCGTGGGCCCGCAACGATGAGATCAGCCACCAGGGCGAGTACACGATCAAGGAACTCCGCTCCATGATCCGCTAACCCCCCACCACACGTCGCTGCCCCCGCCCTCAGGGCGGGGGCCGCCCGTACTCACCGCTGGCCACGAGCTGGGAAAAGCCGCTGCCGGACTGGAGCGCCGCTGGGAGACTCCGGGGATGACCACGCAGCGGCTCCCGTTCCCGGTGCCTGACGAACGTGCCCACTACTTCGTCGGCCAGTACGCCGACATGCACGACCTCGTGGAGGAC
Source organism: Streptomyces subrutilus (assembly GCF_001746425.1). GTDB lineage: Bacteria > Actinomycetota > Actinomycetes > Streptomycetales > Streptomycetaceae > Streptomyces > Streptomyces subrutilus_A. Next base: position 495,605 of record NZ_MEHK01000002.1, read on the forward strand.
CTGGTCGTGCCCGATGGCGTTCCCGAGGCCGCGGCGACGGTCCTGCGCACGGCCCGGGAGCTGCTGCGCCAGTCGTACTACTGCTACGAGTTCTCCACCGTGGCGGTCATGCACTCCCTGATCGCGGTGGAGATCGTGCTGCGCGACCGCATCCCGGGCGCAGGCAAGAAGCCGCTGCACCAGCTCATCAAGCAGGGCGCGGAGACCGGCGTCCTGACCGCCCGGCAGGCGGAGTACCTCGACTACGGCCGCCGGATCCGCAACGGCATGGCGCACGGCCAGACCACGCACGCGGCGATGCCGCCGGCCATGGCGGTGCCGATGGTGACGACCTCGTTCACGATCGTCTCCGAGCTCTGCGCCGCACCCACAGAATGATCACGTCTCGATAACGGGCGTCACACCATCGGCTTCGGCGCCACCTGTAGCAGGTGAATGCGGAACTCTGCCCGGAGTCCCGCGCCACCCGCGAGGAGCCTGATCATGACGTACGCCAGCAGCGCCCGGCAGCCCGAGCCGGAGCCGGGCCCGACCTGGTCAAGGGGTGCTGAGAGCCCCGCAGACGGCCCGGAAGCCGGTGCCGCGTCCAGTGCCGTGAACGATTCCAACGTCGTGCCCATCACCGCAGCTCACACCGCCCGTCAGGGGGCCGCTCGGCACCCTGACACCTCTCTCCCTAACCCTGAGACAGCAGCGAAGGGGAAGAAGTCCACTCCAACGGCAGGGAAGGTACGGGCCGATGCTCTGAGGATGCTGGGGTGTGTACGGATAGCCACGGTTCGGCAGATGGCTCAGGTGATCACGGGGGAGGAGTCGGACGGCCGGTCGTACGTGCGCAGGGCCATGGTGGAACTGGAGAACCTCGGGCTGGCGGAGACGAACGGCAAGGACGGCAAGCACAAGATCTGGAACCTCACCACGGCAGGACAGAAGGCTCTCGCCGACGGCAACGAACTACCGGCACGCCCGAAGGCCAGCACCGGAGCGAAGGCCGTCCGAGCCGGGTTCGGCCCGCACGGTCTCGCGGTGACCGACACGATCCTCGCCTACACCGACACCGTCCTGCGCGGTCGCCGCGAGTACCTGACCGACTGGCAGGTGGAGGTCAACCACGCCATCAAGCAGACCGGTCTGTCCTTCAACACCGACGCCGTCCTCGCCGTGCCGACCAAGACCAGTGAGGTCCGCCTCTTCGAACTCGACAACGGCACCATGTCCCAGGCCCTCCTCGCGAAGGAGGTCTGGGACTACGAGCGCTACGCCGGGCACCGCGTCTGGGAGGGAGCCCGCGGCACGATCGGCGGGACGTACCCGTTCTGGCAGCGCCACCGCTACACCCGCTCGAAGACCTTCCCGCGGCTGCACGTCGTGCTGGCGGGCAAGGCGGAGCATCTCCTCGACAACCGGCTCCAGGCGCTCACGGCCGCCGTGCAGGGCATCACCATCGCGGTGTGGGCGAACACCCTGCCCCGCCTCCAGGGCGGCGAGCCGTGGTACGAGATCGGCGTCGACGACCCGCACGAGCGCCGCGCCCGCTACCCCGAAGCGGTCGGCCGCTGACTGGTGCTGGGCAAGCCCAAGGGGAGCCTGGGTAAGCCACCCGCGAGTGCGGCTTGCCCACCCTGCCCGGAGGCACTGCGGGCAGGCGGCATCGGTCACGGCCACCCTGGTCTTCCCGGCGAGGGGCTGGCTGACCGATGACGGTTGTCCCGTGCCACCGAACCTGGACCGAATGCTATCGAAGTTGGACCACTGCACGGTTTGTGTCAGCGAAGATGCACCGCCGCAGGTCAGCGCGCTGCAGGAACCTCCGTCGAAGTGGTGGAGCGGCGCTCAGTCGGCCCCGGATGTCCTCTGACAGGTGATCTTGACCGCCTGACGCTGCTGAGGGCGCCCTGGAGCTGGCGCCGGTCTTTCGTTGCCCCGAGGCCGGCGCTCGCGGCGGCAAGCTCCCCGTACACAGGGGACCTATGCTCTCCGTTCACATCCGCCGCGTCGCGGCCTTCGACCACCGCCGCTACTGCCCATGCCTGTGTACGTCCGCCTCGCATCCGTCGCTCTCCGGTGGGGGAGGATCGTCGGATCACACCCGTCGAGAAGAACGAGCGGTCCTACGGCTACACGGTCTTCGAGGTACTCACCGACGACATGCCCTTCCTGGTCGACTCGGTCACCAACGAGCTGACCCGCCAGGACCGCGGCATCCACGTGGTCATCCACCCGCAGGTCGCCGTCCGCAACGACGTCAACGGCAAGCTGCTGGAGACCCTGCATACAGGGCTTAAAGGGGGCATCGGCGGGCCCGCTCGTCCCTGGCGCATGAGCAAGGTGTCCAGTTATGTCGCGCAACGGCGCGCGACAGGAGTCATAGACGTGTACGCCGATGTGACTGGCAGAACTACGAGAGGACCGCAAGCCATGCCCACGACCCGCACCGCGGACAACAAGCAGCGTCCGTACTTCGAGTTCCGCTGTGGCGGTCTGCACCTGACTGTTCAGCGTGTACCGGTGTGGCTGATCACACTGCTATCCGCAGCTACCGGTACAGGGGCAGCCTGGTGGAGCAGCCGATAGAAACTAACGCTGACGAGTCGTCGGCGGCATCGGGCTCTAGGGCTTGATCGACGGCCGGCTGGCCGCGTCGGACAGCAGCCAGCGCACGGCCAGCGTCGACCATTGTCCTCTGACAGGTGATCTTGACCGATTGCCAAGCGATCTTGACCGGTTTCGAGGGAGGAGCCAGAAGCAAGTCGCCTGGCCGGGGCCTGTGCGTCATCATCACCGGATGGCTGAGGAGACGACTGTTGAGAAGACCTGGCGGTTGATGCTGGAAGGCGACCCGACCGTGCGGCGGGGCGATCCGGCGGTGATGGAGGCCGCCTACGCCGAGCCGCGCCTGCGGGTCCTGTTCCCGTTCCCGAGCCACGGGTGCCTCACCTTTCACCGGAACTCGCAGTTCCCGTGGAGCAACGACCTGCCGTTCATCGCAGGCGGCAGCACGGCATGCAATGTGTACGGACCCCTGTACTCGTCGGTCCTGGGCGAGGGGCTCATGCCGCAGGAGGCGGCCGCGTTGGTGGTGGCCAACCTGCCCGATGACTGCGGGCCGGCCTTCGAGGGGCCGTGGCCCCTGCCGGACAGCCACACCGACTGAGCCATCAGGCCGTCCATGGAAGCGGACCCGGTCAAAGTCGCGTGTCAATCGGTCAAGATCGCCTGCCAGAGGACAACCATCTCGGTCGGAGCAGCCGCTGGATCGTCCTCGTCACCAGTGGCGCACCCGCCTTGAACTGTGGTGGTCCATCTTCATTGTCACGAACTGCGTTCGGCAACTTCGATGGCATCCGGTCCAGGTTCGGTGGCACGGGACACGGGTGACCGATGACCGGTCACCGTCTCGGCTGGGGGTTGCATGGACCGGTCACGGCGCTGACGTGCTGGTTGACCGATCGCGGGAGGCGGATCGGTCACAGCCGGCCTGCCGATCGGTCACGGGCCCTGCTGGGCAAGCCCTCGACTCGGAGGGCTTGCCCAGCGTCCGGATCACACTGCGGGACGGCTCCCGAGGTCGTGGCGTCACCGTCTGGGACGCGGAGGCCCGGAGCCGGCCGACGCCTCCTCGCCGGTCGTACACCGGAGCCATGAGACGAAACAAGCAAGAGATCCCGGCCGTGCTCGGGCAGAGCGATGCGGGCGACATGTGGCTGGCCCTGGCGCGCCTTCACGCCGGACACCGCGACCCGGTCGGCCGCCTCGTGCCGTTCGAGCGGCCGGAGGCGCTGCTGTCCCTCACCGAGCCGGACGAGGTCCTGTTCACCGCGCGGGTGGAGTTGCCCGGGATGGAGACGATGGGCCACCTCCACGACCTCATCCGCACGGTCACCCACGGCGTCACCGCGGAACTGGGCTACGCCGGGCCCGGAGTCGCGCTGGAGGTCATGGTGGGCAAGCGCCACGAACTCGCCCTGCACCCGGCCCACGTCCACGGCCTCACCCGGCTCCTGCGCCAGGCCGTCGACACCATCGGGGCCCGCAGCACGCCCGGGGGCGGCCGGTGCTTCCACTGCGACGGGACCGGCCGTGCCCGCCCGTTGTGGGAGTCGGAAGCCGGGCAAGCCTGACGCGCCCCTGGGCAAGCCCTCCGCGAGGGCGGCTTGCCCAGAGGGCCTATGGCTATGGGGCTTCCCGTCCAGGGCGCAGGACGTCGGCGTAGATCCGGGCCCGTACTCCGGGCTCGCCGGGGTCCCGGCGCATCGGGCCGATTCCCGAGGTTGCCCAGAGCCCCTCCAGCGCGGCCATGACGGCCTGGACGGTGTCCTCGTCCCCGCCGGTGATGTCCAGGACCACCAGGCCGGGCTCCGCGATGTGCTGCTCGTCGATCGGTTTCATGACCGCTGCGACGTCGGTGAAAACTGGGGCGGTTCGCCGGCGGCCTTGGCTCCACCCGCACGAGGGATTGGAGCCTGGCTCCGTGCATCAGCATCCGGCAGGACGCTCGCGTGGTGTCGGGGTGCGGCCCCCGTCGCGGCCCTGGTGGCCAGGGCCGCACCCCGCACCCCGAACGTACTCCGAGGCGGCCAGGTATCCGCCCGGTGGAGGGAAGCGCAGGCCGGTGCTACGCCTACAGCAGGAAGTCGACCGCGCAGCTGATGCGCTTCCCGAGGTCGGAGGCCGTGTACCGGGAGGTCGGCTGTAGCTCGGACAGATTCTTGCCCAGCTTGTACTGGATGCGGCGCTGGTGGGCGCCGATGCCCTGGAAGATCATCGGAACCATCTTGAGCATGTGGATGTCGGTGGGACCCGGCGTGGTGAGCCAGCCGTTTGAGATCGGGAAGAAGCGGTCGAAGGCTTCGAGGGCTGTGGGGATCTCGTCGGCAGGGATGCCGGAGTACTCCGCCATCCACTCGAACTCCTCCCCCGTCCTGTCCTCGAGGTAGAACCCTCCCCATCCCCAGAGGAACTGCTGCCAGAAGGTCGCGTACCGCGCGAAGTTCGGCTGCTCCCGCAGCCACGCGATGCCGTCGTGGAACGTTCCCGGCAGGACGTGGTAGGTCAGCCCCTGAAAGAAGAAGGACTTCCCGTCCTCCGACGTGCGGAACTCGGGTGGGCCGTCAGGATGCGCGAGCGCGTAGTCCACGGCGGCCTTGAGGATGGCGAGCCGGGCCCGGTGCTCCAGGTACATGCACGCCTGGAGCTCAGGGTGGCTGCCGTTCCGGAGCATCACCTGGTAACTCGGGCTGTCACTGGTGGGCGTGTGCGGGTCGAACCCCTCTCCGTCGAGCTCGCGGGCGTAGCCCAGGGTCAGCTTGGGGTGGTCCCCGTACGCCTCGTAGAGCAGCGCCAGCGACTCCTCCGGGGCCCTGGCGAAGAACGTGCCGTTGTTGATCTGACGGTGGTAGGTCTTCGCGGCCTTGGCCCCTTCGTGCCCGGCGCGCTCCTGCTGGTGGATGAGCTTGACGAACTTGCGCTCGACTCCGTACGAGTGCCGCCACAGATGGATGAGCCGCGGCTGCGCGAAGGAGCCATACCCCTTGTCCGTGAACAGCTGCGGAGCGGCTTCGAAGTCGTCGAAGCACACGACGTCCAGGCCCAGGGGCTTCATCTTCCGCGTAGCGGACTCCCGGTCATCCCACTGGGTCATGAAGAAGGCCCCATGTTCAAGGTCCAGGTACTGCATCCACCCGACCACCTTGAACAGGTCCGTGAAGCCCCATCGCCCGCCCTTGACCTCGATCAGCCGCCGCAGGGCCTCGTCCGGTCCGTAGTAGGTCGCGAAGATGTCGAGCTCGAGGATGTCGGCCGGGTCCCTCTCGATGATCTGTTTCTCCACGAAGTGACCGGACGCCTGGAACAGTGCGGCGATGTAGTCCTCGAGGTCCTCGCCGGCCTTCGGGATCTCCGGCAGAGTCACGACCTTGTTGCTCATCAGCAACCCCCTTTGTGCCGGGCGACCCTATCGGCGCAACGTAGTCACCAGCCATGACTTTCCGAAGATCCCGACGGTCAAGGGCACGCCCATGAGGGTTGCACCGGAAGGGGGCTGGAGGGGTGTCTGCACGGGTGTACTAGGCGGGGGACCGCAGGTGTGACCGTGAGTGGGACCCCCCGAATCTGGTGATCTTGCATTCGTGCAGGTCAGATGTCGTGGGCAAGCCCCCTTCGGAAAACGACACCTCTTTGTCCGCGATAGCCGGAGGAAGAGGTCTGTCCCGTGTCCGGGGGCTGGCGCCGCAGGAGATTGAACGGGCAGGGTGGAATGGCGTCGGGGCGTCGCCCATCATCAGAGGATGGGGGAACGGATGGACATGGCGCTGTTGCGGAGGCTGATCGACGGCGTGCTCGCCACGCTGTACACGCGCTACGGGCACAAGGAGCTCCCGGCCTTGTGCCAGCGTCTCGGCCTTCCCCCACCCGATGAGGGAAGCACCAAGCACGAGCGCTTGGTCGCCAGCCTGAACGCCTGCCCCGACGACCGGCTGCCGGACGTCGCCGACGCCGTTCTCGAGCAGGAGGAGCTGGGCCAGGCCCAGAAGATGGCGCTGCAAAACGTTCTGTGGCTCGGCCGCCACCACGTGCAGATCCCGAGCCGGACGCGGCGCGAGCTCGCCAGGGACTTCGACCTCTCCGACCACCTCGGCTACCCGGACCGCTTCATGGCACTGCTGGGCCGCCTGTGGCACCTGGACAACGACCCGATGAGCGGGTGGGTCACCTCGACCAGCAGCCTCCGCGACCAGATCAACCGCCACGTCGTCAGGTTCCCGGGCGACTGGTCAACCGAGGAGTTCTTCGAGCAGCTCGGCGCCTTCGAAGCCCCTCACCCACGCTTCGGCGTCTTCCTTGAAGGGCTGGCCTCCGCCGCCGTCCTTCCCGACGAGCAAGCCCAGCGCCGCTTCGTCGAGCTCGCCAACCGGCATCTACAACCGGCCGGCGCCATCCTGAGCCAGGATGGAGAGGCCGACGGCTACCCCCGGTTCCACCTGGTCCAGCACGGCCGCGGCACCGCGCGCCGGCCGCGCAACCTCATCTTCGCCACCCTGGGCAAGCCCGACATCCGCTTCACCAGCGCCCTCGACAACGACATCGAGGTCGCCCAACGCGACGACAAGGTGCTGGTCTACGACCACCCCGTCGGCAAAGAGGGACTGCTCTGGAAGCACCTCCTCTCCTGGTGGCAGGAGACCCGGAACATCACCGACCACGAGCAGGCGGCCCGGTCCCTCTACAGCCGCATGGAGGCTTCCCTGCCCCCAAACTCCCCAGGGCAGAAGAACCTGTTCTGGCACTACCACCACGCCCACCGGGACCACCTGAACGACGTCCCCGCCCTCCTGCCGGAGATCTGGCTCCACTGGGACCCCAAGACCCTCCGCGAACGCGGGCCGCAGGCCATGCAGAACCTGCGCATGGACTTCCTCATGCTGCTCCCCGGAAACCGGCGCGTGGTCCTGGAGGTCGACGGCATGCAGCACTACACCCGCAACGCAGGAACCGAGCCCGACAGCACGAAGTACGAACCCGACAGCACGAAGTACGCCGCGACCATGGCCGGCGACCGCGCCCTGAAGTTCCGCGGCTACGAGGTCTTCCGGTTCGGCCACGACGAACTCCGCGACCGCGACCGCGCCCAACCCCTCCTTGCCGACTTCTTCGCCGCGCTCCTCGAACGCTCACCCGCCGGTCCGTCCCAAGTGCCGCTGGCAGCCCAAGGCTGACAGCGGGACACCGTCACCGCAGCGGCCTTCGCCCTCTCACCAGCGGGGGGCGTCGGCGGGGGAAAGGTCGGGGCGCGCCCGGTGCCAGCGCGCAGCGTGGCGCCAGCGACCGGAGGCATCGCGGGCGACGTCGATACCGACCTCCACCACCAGCTCGGGCTCCACCAGCGTGACGGACAGCTTCTCGCTGCTTCCCCAGGCGGAGAAAGACCAGCCCGTCCATGGGTGGCCGCGCCGGGACCGGTGCAACTGCCCCGCGAGAGCCGTACCAGTTGCCCCGGCGAGAGTGGTGGTGCGGCCGATGTACTGAAAGTGCCCCTCGTCGTCGTACCTGCCCAGCAGCAGCGTCCGAGGAGCGGCCGCAGGGCCGCTGAACGCGCCGACGACCGCCTCCGTCGTCTCGCGCGTCTTGTACTTCTGCCAGCCCCGCACGGCAGGACGATAGGGCTCGTCCAGCCGCTTGAAGACCACGCCTTCCATCCCGACCGACGCCCACGTCAGCCACTCGCGCACCGTCTCCGCCTCGGTGGTCGACGGACACAGCACCCACGGCGCCGTCAGCCGCCGTTCGGCGAACACGGACTCCAGCGCTGCCCTGCGCTGCCGGTACGGCCACGAGGTGGTATCCGTTCCAGACAGCCGCACCACGTCGAACGCGACGAAGTGCGCCGGCCACTCGCCCGCGGCCCGAGCCGCACCAGCGCCACGCCGGGCCAGCCGGTCCTGCAGCCGCTCGAACGTCAGCCGCCCCGCGGCGTCCCAGACGACCAGCTCGCCATCCAGCGCGGTCGCATCTGGCAGCTGCGCGGCCCCGGCCGCGATCTCCGGAAACGCCAGGGCCATCTCAGAGCCGCGCCTCGAACGCAGCACTACCCGGCCCGCGTCGACTGAGAGCAGAGCTCGGAACCCGTCCCACTTCGGCTCCCCGGCCCAGCCCGGCCGCAGATCACAGGCCGGGACGGCAACGGTCAGCATCGGCTCCGGCAGCGTCCACATCACGAGGGATCCATTTCCCCCGAGCGCTCCAGTGCTGTCGTTCTGCCGCCGAGTCCAGCTAACGGGTGAAGGCGGGAGAAGGTCCCGCCGGAATGGAGGTACTGCTGTGATCGTCCGACTCCTGGGCGGCCCGCTCGCCGGCCGCGTGCTGGAAACCACCGACGCCCCGTGGCACGGCGACTGGCTCACCGCTGGCGACGCCGACTGGGGCCTGTACGTTCCTGTGGACCGGGACCCGGTGACCGGCATCGTTCTGGCGGAGGCCCAGGTGACCATCCCGCGCCGCCGGTAGCCGGCCTTCGGGCTGCTGCTGCAACACGCGATCCGCGTTGCACCTCTGACCTGCGGTGACAGCAACTGAGCTCCGTCCAGGACCGCTGTTGCACCACCGTGTTGCAGCGTCCAGACGCACGAGACCCCGAGACCATCGCGGCCCCGGGGTCTCGTGCACTCCGGCTCAGCGCCGAACTGGGTCAAGCCCAGTCGACGCCCAGCTTCGCGAGGGCGGCGAGCTGGTCGGCGGTGAGCTTGTCGCGTCGGCTCTTGGTGTTGGAGACCCACACGCCGAGCTTCACGATCACCGGCTCCGCCTCGCCCTCGACCGCGATCTCCTCGCCGTGGGCGCGGGGAACCGGCCGGTGGGCGCCTTCCCGCTCCACCCACTGCGTGAGGGCTGCCAGGCCCCGCTGGAACGCCTGCTGCGCCTTGCTCGGCCCCTTCGCCGCACGGTCGGCTGCCGGGGCCGGTGGCGGCGCCTGGGCGGGTTCCACGCCCAGCGCGGTCAGCCGCTCTTGCTGCTCGGGCAGCAGCCGCGCCCAGGTAGCCGGCTGCTTCTGCTGCTGGAGCCACCGTCCGATGTCGTCGCCATCCATGAGCACGCCGGGGGCGATGTCGGGCAGCTGTCCGTCGGCGTCGACCAGGTCGGCCAGGACGCGGCAGTGCCGCTGCCAGTCCAGGGGCCAGGGGCAGTTCCAGTCCTTGTCGATCGCGGCGAGCTGCGCGGCTCGGGTTGCCGCGGTGTCCTCGTCCTTCCCGAGACCGGTCTTCGCGCCCTTCCTGCGGAGGTTGGCCATGTACTGGCCGATGGGCACCATCTCGTCGTCCTCGCCCCAGACGGCGTCCTGCCGGGGTGCCAGGTGCCCGGTGGCCCGGCGGTACGACCGGAGGGCGGCGAGCTTGGCCTCCCACGCCTCCTCGCCGGGCTCCCACACCATCCCGGCCTCCGGCGCGTCCAGCAGGGTCTTGCGCCGGTCCTCGAGTTCTCCGGCGCGCAGGGCCTTGCGCTGTTGGGGACCCACCGGCCGAGCGGGAACGCCTTCGTGACGCCGACCTCGGTCTCGGTGTCGTACGGGACGGCGTAGAGGCCGGTGATGTCGTTCTCGGCCCGCCACCGGATCAGTGCCTGGTAGCCCTCCAGCCACACCAGGGACTCGGGACGGTACACCCGGGTGCGCAGGAACGCGGCGATCATGGCGGCGTCCCGCGGGCTGGAGAAGTGCAGCAGCGTGGACTCCGCTGCCGCGTCGGCGCCGTCCTTCTGGTCCTCGCCCTCCCTGCCAGCTCCGACGATCTGCCCGTCCTCGTCGCGGCGCAGGTGGACCTTGCGCTTCCCGCTCGTGAGGGCGCGGGAGGCGAGCTGCTCCACCAGGCGCTCATCGTGACTGCGCAGGCCCTGGAGGACCGCTACAAGAGGGCGGAAGCTCGCGGAGGCCACCATGTCGGTCGGGTCCTCGCCCGGCTCCAGGAACACCGGCACGATGATCCGCGCGATCTTCGTGGAGCCGTCGCGGTTGAGCCGGAGCGCACGGCCGATGTTCTGGACGATCTCGACCTGGGAGCCGCGGGTGTCGGCGAAGCAGATCGCCTCGACGCCCCGCTCGCCGGTGATGTCGACCCCCTCACCGAGGACGCGTACGGAGGAGAGGAACGCCCGGTGCACGCGCCGGTTGTTCGCGTCGATGCCGTTGGCGAACTGGCGCAGGACCTCGCGGCGCTCGGTGACGAGATGGTCGCCGCACAGCCAGGCCGACCACACCCGGTCCGGCGGGACGTGTCGGCCGCTCTCCAACTCGTAGAACTCCGCCTCGATCGACGACCTTGGCAGCCTCTCCGCGGCCGCCAGATCGGCATCTGACGCGTCGGTGACGTACAGCTCCGCCGCCGTCTCCGGCAGCTTCTCCGCGAACGCGGCCGCCTCCTCCACCTTCTGGTGGAACGTCATGACCGTACGCAGGTTGTATGCCGCGGCGTGCTCCAGGCGGGCGGCCTGCAGCAGTGCCAGGCGCCGGCCCCGCTGCGCTTCCTCCGACTCGCCCAGGACGGGGGAGGGGCCGCGGATCTCCAGGACGTCGATCTCGAACCCGGCGAGGATGCCGCGCTCGATCGCCTCGGACAGTCCGAGCTCGGCGAGCCACGCGCCGTAGGTGCCGTCCGGGTCGTCGGCCATGCTCGCGATCTCCAGCTCCTCGCCCTCGGCGCCCTTCTGCGGCCGGGCGGCGGCCAGGATCCGAGGGGTGGCGGTGAGGTAGAGGCGGAAGTCTGCCGGGATTCGGCTGTTGTCGTGGATGGCGGCCCAGGGCCGTCCGAGGTCGCCGGCGGTGCCGTGGGCCTCGTCGACGATCGCGAGGTCGAAGCCCGCCATCTGCTGTCCGTAAAGGCGTTCCCCGCCCGCCAGAGCGGCCTCCAGGGGCCCGCGGACCTTCCGCTGACCCTCGGGTGCATCAAGATCCTCGCGGTCCACCAGGGAGGCGTACGTGGCGAACACCACGACAGGCCCCGTCCCGGCCCACAGGGCGAGCTGGATCAGGTTCGTGGTGGTGCGCACCCCCAGTTCGTTCAGCACCGGGTCGTTCTCCAGCGAGCACACCGCGACCATCGGGGCCCGGTGGCCCACCAGCCGCCATGCCTGGGCGGTCTGTGCGAGCAGGTCCAAGGTGGGGACGGTGACGAGGATCCGGCCGCCGGGGAAGCACTCCAGCGCGCTCGCGGCGGCCGTGATCGTCTTGCCGGACCCGGTCGCGGACACGATCGTTCCCCGGGCTCCCTGCGGGGGAACAGCTGACCTTGCAGGGGATCTCACCCACTTCCGGAACGCTGACTTCTGGTCGACCTGGTGCTGGTGGAGGCGGATCATCCGTGGGTCTCTCTGCCGCCTGCTTCCCGTGAGGCTCGTTCGTGGCCGGGCACGTCGGTGTCGGGCCGGGCGATGGCCGCCTTCCGACGTCGGCGGTGTTCGCGTTGGGCTTGGGCGCGGGCAGACCGTAGGGCAGCTCCACTGGGTCAGGATGGTCCGGTGTCGTCTCGGATGCGCGCGTGGAGGTGTTCGTCGTGCCAGCCGTCGGAGTGGAGGAGTGCGCTGCGCATCGTCCCTTCCAAGCGGAATCCGGCTTGGGTGGCAACCCTGCAGGAGGCCGTGTTGGCCACGGAGTGTGTGATACGCAGGCGATGCAGTCCGAGAGTGTCGAAGGCCCATTGGCTGACGGCAAGAGTGGCGTTGACCATGGCTCCGCGCCCGCGGCCGGCAGGCAACAGCCAGTAGACGAACTCGCCGCTGCCGCCTCGCAGGTCCAGGTCGGCGAGGCCGATCAGTCCGACAGGGACATCGTCGTCCGCGGGAGCGATGGCCCAGAGGGCAGCCTCCTCGTTCTGCCACCGCAACTTCCAGCGCGCAATCTTCTCCCGGGCCGTGTCGGTGGTCAGCCGATCGGGTCGGTTCCAGTGCTGGATGTCCGGGTCGATGCACGACTGCACCAGGACCTGTGCGTCGCTTTCCCGCCAGGGGCGCAGATGCATGCCCCCGGAGAGCGCAATGTCGGGCTGCCGTGTCTGCTTCATACGGCCAGGCGGCACCACGGGGCCTATCGGATTGATCATCAACCCATCATGCCAAGGGGGAAATGCGCCGCACCGGGCGCAGCTGCACACCACCACCGCCACGGCCGTGCGGGGCCGGGCGTACGACGTCGCCCGGCACCAGCAGGCGGCGATGCCCGCAGTTCAGGTCCGCGTCCGCCATCCCAAGCACGACGACCAAGAGCCGGAGGCTGGCAGTGGACCTCATCGCGATTGGCATCCACTCACCCAGTGCAGTCCGCCAGGGGTGAACATGGCGCGGGAGTGGACGATACCGACGGGGACGATGGGGCGCGCCCACCCGGTGCGTCCCTGCGTTTCTCCCTGACCTCGGTCCGGTGAGGCTGTTGATCATTTCCGCCCCGGATCACGTTCAGGTGCGGGATTTGATGTCGAAGGGCAAGGCGACGTCAGGACAGCAGGACGCAGGGTTGATCTTCCTGATGGAGGGGACGTCCTTCGCGCGGAACTGCCCGGATGCGTCCGGGACCGTCGGGGCGGACGCTGGATCCATGTCGAATCAAGAACCGCCGTCCGGTTGGGGCCAGCAGTCACAGCCGGGCGGCTATCCGCAGCAGTGGGGGCCGCCTCCTACGCGTAAGGGTAACGCTGGGAAGATCATCGGATTCTCATGTCTAGGCGCGATCGTCTTGGTCGTGGTGTTGGCGATTGCGGGCTTGCTCGTCACCGGAGGAGGGGACGCCGATCCGCGACGAGCCCCGTCGAGCCCGGACGGGCAGTCCGCAGCGCCTTCGGGACGGCCTCAGGAGGAGAGCGGTCCGCGGGGCGATGTGAAGATCACGGCATGCGACGTGGATTCCTTCACCAAGTGGCCCCATGCCGAGCTGCTGGTCACCAATCGGTCCAGTAAGGCCAGTAACTACACCGTGCAGGTTGAGTTCGTCGACGGGGCTGGTAAGCGGTTGAGCGAGGCGTATGGCGTGACGAACGGGGTAGCGCCGGGACAGCAGTCGGCGGTGACGGCTCAGAGCCTGGATCAGGTCACAGCCAAGATCACCTGCCGCATCACGGAGGTCAACCGATACGCGTCCTGAGGTGTATGGACGTCCCGTCCGAGCAGCATTGATGTTGCGTGGTTGCCCCGACCCCCCTTGACCAGGTCGACCACACGGCCGTCAAACGCCGCATCGCCTCTTGACTTGCTCCGCGACGGGCTACTGTCAGACGGCGGTCAAGGGGTACCTCTGCACGCTCTCCCTCGTCGGCCCGGTGGTGGGGGGCGGCTCCCGCGCGACCGCCCTGGTCCAGCTTACCGAGGAGATGCCGCCCGCGGTCCTTGGCCCCGCTCCTCGGGCTCCACGTATCACCGCGCTGCACTGGCGCCGCCCGAGCCGCAAGCAACTGGACCGCCTACATCCAGGCACGCCAGCGCGCGCTCGCGGACAGACGATCACCGTCCGGGCATTGATCGTTGCGGGCCTCGGTCATCCAGGTCTTGCAGGCGGCGTGAGAAGGAAAGCCGCTTTAGCGAGTTCCGGTGGGGGCGCAGAGGCAATGCAGTATGGCGCTAGCGCAGAACTGGGCAGTTTGCGGCCTCGTACTCGTCCGCGATGGTGAAGACGCTGGCACATCGCGGGCACTCGGCCTTGCCGAAGAGATGGGCGATCCCCTCAGCGAGTGCGACTTCCTCATCGCGGACAGCGATCTCGTACATCCAGCGGCCCACGCCCGTGAGCTCCTCGCGGGGCCTCGGCCGTAGGTCACGCCGGTCCACGTCGCCCAGGTTCCAGTCTCGGATCGCCGAGTAGCGGCCGTAGTCGCCGATGGCGATGGTCACCTCTACACCGCAGTGAGGGCATTGCAGGTCGTAGAAGTCGTCCGCGAAGTCCCCCAGGACGTTGGCCCAGTGGTACTGCTCCTCGACCGCGAGCAGTGCGCGGAAGGTAACCAGGTAATCGGATGGCCGCGACTGCAGGTGCCGGTCCAGGAGGGCGCCGAACTCGGCGATCACGTCGGCACTCTCAGCCAGCAGTTCGTCGCTGCCGTGGTGGCTTGCCGCACGCTCCATGATCTCGCCGGCCAGGTGCCGCGCCTCCCTCCCCCCCGATGCGAGGCGCACCAGCAGGGGCAGGGCAGCGATGCCGGCCGGCGACACCAGGTCATGCTCGAGGATCAGCCGGTGTCCCAGCTCCATCCACGCTTCCGAGTCGTACTTACGCTCCACCTGAGCGAGAAGCGCGGGGACGCGATCCACGTCAGAGTGACAGTCGTATATCTGTGCCCAGTTCACCACCCAGACATTGAACCGTCCCGCCAGCTTTGAGACGACTCCAGACCCCAACGCCTTCCCGAGAGGCATCCTTAACCTGGCGTCTGGTTTCGTGGGGTTTGCGCTTCCGGCCCTCCCGGACACCGACGTCGTCGCCCGGGGGAGCCGTACCGCCATCCAGGCGAGCTTGGTGGCGGTGACGGCGCGGCCGAACCGGCAGAAGCCCCCATCGGCGCAGCGATCGCCGTGGCCGCGCTGGCGACGACCGCGACGGCGGGTGACTCCTTCATCAGGCCACCCCGCGACTGCCAAGCCCGCGCCGTCGATCCGCTGGTCCATCGAGCCGGCCTTCAAGCCTGCGGTGCCGTCCAGCAGGCCGCCTTCGCCATCGGGCCAGTGGTGGGCCGGGGATCAGCCGGTAGGGGAGATGGTTTATCGTCGAAACGTTTCTGCGGATCCGTGTGCGCCGACTGCCACTGGGGGGCAGGAGAATCACAGTCGCGCGGCGCCGCACCGTATTGCATGCATTTCGCATGCTTGCCCGAAGGGTTTCCGTGCGTCCCACTCGTGCGACGGTCCTGTTGACCGCAGGTCTCGTCACTCTTCTTAGCGTTCCGGCTGCGACAGCCGTCGATACGCCGAGCACCCTCTATGTGAACAATGAGGGCACCTCGAACTGCACCGACACGGGGGCCGGTTCGCAGGCGGTTCCCTTCTGCACGATTTCGGCGGCAGCGAAGATCGTCAAGCCCGGTCAGACCGTGCGGATCAAGACGTGGGGGCATTATGACGAGAACGTCGTCATCGACCGGTCCGGGGAGCCGGGCAAGCCGATCACCTTCACCGCCGACACGGAGGACTTCTCCTCAGCGGCGTACCTGGAGTTCGGCAGGAGCCTGACCATCAGTGGCGCCTCCCATGTGGCGGTGCGAGGGTTGCACAGCTATGGCGGCGTTGACGTCCGCCGCTCGACGGATGTCGAGCTGGACCGGGTCTACGTCTCGAACGGCGCCTCGGCCGGGCTGGTGATCGGCGAGGGAAGTGTGGGCGTGCGAGCCGTCCGGAGCCGTCTACTCGGTGTCCGTGTCGAGGGCGGAGCGCGGGGCACCGTGCTCAGCCGAAACCAGCTCGACATCGGTTTCGAGAGGGGTGTCGACGTGATCGACGCCCCGGAAACCGCCGTCACCAACAACACACTCGTCAGCGGTTGCGGTACGACCATCTCGGTCCGTGGCGCCGCCTCGTCCGGTTCCGCAGTTTTCAACAACGTGCTCTTCACCTGGCCCACTGACTGCGCATCCGCCGAACCCCGCAAGGGCATCGAAGTGGCGGCGAGCGCGACGGCGGGTACCCGCGCTGACTACAACCTGATCACCGGGCCCGAGCTCAAGTCGACTCCCTACACGTGGGGCGGTACCGGTTACCAGACCCCGGCGGCGTTCGCGGCCGCCACAGGACAGGGCGCGCACGACATCCTGGCCCCGGACTACAGCAAGGTGGGGGCGAAGGACGGGTCTCCCACCATCGACTCCGGCGACCCGACGGCACCGGGCGTACTGCCCACCGACACCTATGGGAGGCCGACGGCGGACGATCCGCGCGTGGCCAACACGGGCAAGGACGGCGGTTACATCGACCGCGGTGCCTTCGAGACCCAGGACGTCCTGAAGGGCGTCACGCTGAGCATCGATCCGGCGTGGGCTCCCGCCGGCACCACGGTGAAGGCGACGGCCGTTCCGGACGGCCGCTGGCCCACGGGGCTCACCTACCACTACGACTTCGGCGACGGCACGGCCCCGGTCGTCACCAAGGCGACCACCGCCGAGCACGTCTACAGCTCGCCGTGCGCCTGCGTGGCCAAAGTGACGGCGGTCAACGGTGTCGGAGAGAAGGTCTCCTCCTTCGACCAGCCGGCCAAGGTGACCGCGCCTGGTCCGCTGACCACGGCTTTCACTGTCACACCCCTCCTGCCGACCTCCTCCGACCCGTTCACCCGCCGTGCTCCGCTGACCGTCTCCGTCGACACCGACGACACCGCGGCTCCGTGGCCGGTGACGAGCACGGACGTGGACTTCGGTGACGGCACCCAAGGACACATCGACAACCTGGGCGACCTCGAGCACACCTACAAGATGCCCGGCACCTACGACGTGACCGTCACCATGCAGGACGCCAAGGGCGCGAAGTCCACGGCCAAGCGCAGCGTGAAGGTCGACTACACCCCGTCGGGCTACGTGGCGACCGAACCGTTCCGCCTGCTGGACACCCGTACCACCAACACGCCCGTCCAGGGCGGGACGGCCACCCTTGTGACCCTGCCCGCCGGTCCCGCCGTACCGGGTCACCGGCTTTCCGGAGGCATGGCGGTGGCGGTCCTCAACGTGACTGTCACCGGTGCCACCGAGGACACCCACCTCAGCGTCTGGCCCTCGGGCCAGCCGCGCCCGGTCACCTCGAACGTCAACATCAAGGCGGGCGGCACCTCCTCCAACACCGTCACCGTCCCGATCGGCGCCTACGGCACGGTCTCCGCGCAGCTCAACTCCGGCAGGGCCGCGCTCATCGTCGACTTCGTCGGCTACTACCAGCCCAACGTCGGGCAGCGCTTCAGCCCGGTCACCCCGACCCGCGTCGTCGACACCCGCACGACCGGTGGCGCGCTGGGCGGCGGCCAGACCCGCACGGTCAAGGTCGCCGGTGTGAACGGCATCCCGGCCGACGCCACGGCGGTTGCCCTGAACCTGACCGGTACCGGTGCGACCGAGCAGGCGCACGTCATCGCCTACCCGGACCCGGCGAAGCGCCCGACGACCTCGAACCTGAACGTGGAGCCGGGCAAGGACAAATCCAACCAGGCGATCGTCCCGGTCGGGCCGAACGGCACCATCACCCTGTTCACCAACTCCGGTTCCACCCACCTGGTCGTCGACGCCGTCGGCTACTACGGCAAGGACGGCAACGCTTTGTTCACCCCGGTGGTGCCCAAGCGCCTGGCCGACACCCGCACCACGGGCAAGGTCGCCCCAGGCGCCACGACCACGGTGAGCGGCCTGCCGGCCAACGCCATCGGTGCGGCCCTGAACGTGACCGCGACCGAGTCCATCGCCCCCGGCTTCCTGACCGTCCACGCGTTCGGCACTCCGCGCACGAGCGCAAGCAGCCTCAACACCCTGCCGGGTCTCACCGTCCCGAACCACGTCATGACCCCAGTCGCAGACGGCAAGGTCAGCGTCTTCAACAGCTGGGGCGGCAGCAACCACGTGATCACCGACCTGCTCGGCTACTTCACCCAGAGCTAGCGGTCGCGGTCGGCCCCGGCCTTGCATCCTCCGTCATAAGCCCCAGACCAACGGCAAGGTCGAACGCCTCAACCGCACCCTTTTGGACCGGTAGGGCCGGGTTCGCTTGTGGGTGATCCCGGCTGCGGCCAGCGTGTTGCGCCAGAGGTGGGACTTGTAGCAGGAGCCGTTGTCGGTCAGGACGCGTTCGACGGTGATCCCGACGCTGGTGAAGTAGGCATGTGCCCGTTCCCAGAAACCGGTGGCGGTCTCTTTCTTCTCGTCGGCGTGGATCTCCGAGTAGGCGAGGCGGGAGTGGTCGTCGACGGCGGTGTGGATGTACTGGTAGCCGGCGCCGGACTTCTTCTTGCGGCCCGCCGGGCGACCGAGGACCTTGTGGCCGCCGCCGTCGGGGATGCTGCCGAGCTTCTTGATGTCCACGTGGACCAGTTCGCCGGGCTTCTCGCGTTCGTAGCGGCGTATGACGGTGCCGGTGGCCCGGTCCAGGTGGGTGAGGCGGGCGATCCGGTAGCGGGTCAGGACGCGGTGCACGGTCGAGGCCGGTATGCGCAGGAGTCCGGAGATGCGGGCCGGTCCCCAGCGTCGCAGGACGGATCTTGATGATCCGGCGTTCGGTGCGCGTGGGGGTCCGGCGGGGGCTGTGGTGCGGGCGGGAGGACCGGTCGGCCATCCCGGCCTCGCCGAGCATCCGGTACCGGTCCGCCCACCGCTGGGCGGTGGTGGGCGAGACCTGGAAGCGTTCAGCTGCCCGGCGGTAGGTCCAGCCGTGCTCGACCACACAGCGGGCCAGCCGCAGACGTCCGGTCTCGGTCAGGGGTGCATACGGTGGGGCACGAGGGCCTTTCGGTCGGTGTAGACGTCGCAATCCACACCGAACCCGGAAGGCCCTCACTCGTTCAAGAAGTCTCAGCCGAGACCTGCGTCACCCGTCCACAACCTCCCTGGAGAGAACACCTAGTAGTGCTTGGTCAGGTTCATTCGTCGGTGGCGTGTCCGGTTGAGGGGCTGCGTCGTTGACCGGGTGTGACACCTGGGGAGTTGGATGAAGTCCGGTGCCAGCTGGAGGACTTCGCGGCGGATGTGTTCGAGCCGTTCGCGCGGGCCGATCAGCGTCGGTGGGGTGGGGTCTATCTGCGCGGACTGCTGCTGGACGGGCAGCGTAAATCGGTGGAACCGATGGCCGCCCGGCTGGGTGAGGACGGCAACCGGCAGGCCTTGGCCCACTTCATCACCACCAGCCCGTGGGAGGCGGCGCATGTCCGAGCCCGAACTCGCATGGAAGATGGCTCCAGCGATCAACCCGACCGCGCTGATCATCGATGACACAGGCTTCCTCAAGGACGGCGACGCCTCGGCCTGTGTGTCGCGGCAGTACACCGGCACCGCCGGCAAGGTCACCAACTGCCAGGCAGGTGTGTCCTTGCACCTGGCCTCGGACACCGCCTCGGCGGCGATCGACTGGCGCTTGTTCCTGCCCAAGAGCTGGGATCCCGGCTCGCCGCAGGCCGACCCGGGCAAGGTGGCCCGCCGCGAGCGGTGCGGCATCCCGCCGGATATGGGCCATGTCGAGAAGTGGCAGTCGGCCCTGGACATGATCGACGAGACCCGGTCCTGGGGCGTCGATGTGCCCCTGGTTGTGGCCGACGGCGGCTACGGGGACACCGCGGCCTTCCGGCTCGGCCTGGAGGAACGCGGGCTGCACTACGTGGTGGGCAGCTCGACCACCGTCACGGCCCACCCACACGACGCGACGCTTCACATCCCGCCCCACAGCGGCCGCGGGCGCCCGCCCCAGCCGGCTTACCCCAAGGCGCCAAGGAGCGTGAAGGAGCTGGTCATCGCTGCGGGGAAGCAGGCGGCCCGGCCGGTGCAGTGGCGGGAGGGCTCCCGCCCAGGCAGCGGCCGCAGCGGGTTCAAGCGGATGTACTCGCGGTTCGTGGCACTGCGGATCAGGCCCGCCGGACGCGAGATCCGCAAGGCCGTCGAGGGAGCCGAGTTGCCCGCGTGCTGGCTGCTGGCCGAATGGCCCGCCACCGAGCCGGAGCCGGTGCAGTTCTGGCTCTCCAGCCTGCCCGACGACACTCCACTCACCACGCTGGTGCGGCTGGCCAAGCTCCGCTGGCGCATCGAGCACGACTACCGCGAGATGAAGCAGGCCCTGGGCCTGGCCCACTTTGAGGGCCGCACCTGGAACGGCTGGCATCACCACGTCACCCTCGTCTCCGCCGCCCACGCCTTCTGCACCCTCCAGCGACTGGCCCGGACCCCAAAAGAGACGGCGCCGGCCTGAGCCTCTACCAGGTCGTCCGCGAGATGCAGTTACTCCTCGCGGTCTGGACCGGCGCCTGCCCCACCTGTCACCGCGACATACCCATGGCGATACCAACCTGACCAAGCACTACTAGTGCTGTGGCCGGGAAGGTTTGCCGGGTCGCGGCGTCCGGTGCGGTGCATCGCAAGGCGGAGGGCCACGGCTCGTACCGGACGTACTCGCGTGGCCCGACAACGCGGCGAGGTGCCGTGCCGGGGGCCGCGACCCGGTGCACCCTCCCGGTCACAGCACTAGCCCGACCGCGCTTCGCTCGACGGCCCCGGCTTCCTGATCACGGCCGACTAGGGAACCGTCTTCGCCACCGTCGAAGCGCCTCCGGAGGGGGCGGTGTCCGTCGTCATCGACGAGCGAGAGCGTGGTCAGCGGCGAAGGTGGATGCAGATGTGCACGGTTCCTTCGCCGGCGGCCGCCGCGACGCCGATACCGAGGACCGTGCCGAGATAGTCGACGTTGTTGGTGAGGGCGAGCGCGGCTACGGCCATGGCCGTAGCCAGCAGAGTCAGCGCGGTCACCCATCGCACGGCCTTCTCCGCGCCGTTCGAAGGTGCCCGTGATGGTTCATGGTCGAGCGATGTCATATGGGATCTTCCTTGTGCAGCTTGGCTGATGGAGGAGCTCAGCTTCGTCCGGGGGCAGCGGGTCGGCCAGCAGTCCGGGGTCGTCCGGCGGATGAGCCCGGATGGGGCTCTGGCACGGCAACATGGCCCTCGATGTTGATGCGGGCGGGGAGGAAGGCAAGCAGTGACCGGGGCAGGTACGAGATGGGGGGCGTTATCAGGACCGAGTGCCGCGCACAACGAAGTGGCCAGACTGTTGCGGTCTTGGCTCGACAAGGCCAGCTGTTCTGTGCCCACCTTGATTGACCGGTTTACCTCGGAGCACTTCAGTGACGCCGAGCCGCCGCGACGCACCGCAACCTATGAGCACCTCGCGGGTAGAGGCCTCACGTGGGAATTTATCGAGGCCGTGGTGGATGTCACCACGGACGACGCCGCAGTGCAGGAGCGCCGCCTTGCCGAAGTGCGCGCTCCCTGGAACGGTCCCCTGTTGTCCTGGCGTCGGTGACGTTCTGAGCGGCCTCGGCGTTGATCCCGGCATGGACGAGGCCCTTGATCTGTTGGACGTGCTTGTCGATTCTGCGACAGAGCCGCGGCTGAAGCTCATCAGCGCGGACGAGGGGCGGGCCCTGGTGATGCTCCTCGGGCTACTCGATGATGACGGACAACCCGAGGAGGTCCGCAGGGCGGCGGGAGACTTGAGGTTCCGGCTCGGTTCGCGGCTCGCCTAATCCCGCCCTGGCCAGGATCGTGTGGTCGACCTGACGAATGCCGGCCTCATGAAAACGACAAGCTGAGGTGCCGCCTGACGGCGTCCTGCGGCTCCCGCGTTGCCGCGAGGGTCCTCCTGGCGTGCGGGAGTGGGGGCGGGATGCGGGGCGTGCAAGGCGAAATGATCGGATCACGGTTGCCCGGGCTGTCACAAACGCGTAAGGCTCTCACCCTGGATAGCGTGGGGCCCGCCACCTCCGGGGTTTCGGAGGTGGCGGGCCGGTGGACAGGTGGCTGTCGTCAGCCGGTGGCTCCCAGAGGTGTGGCGAGGCCGGGGGCGTGCCAGCGTTGGTTGTTGCCGCTGGCGCAGTCGAACAGTTCGAGTTGGTTGCCGTTGTCGAGGCGTCCGTACGGTAGGTCGAGGCAGCGGCCGGATTGTGGGTTGTAGAAGCCGTGGGTGGCGGTGGGAAGCCATTGCTGGCTTCCGGCGCTGTTGCAGGTGTTGAGCTGGATGAGGGTGCGGTTCGCGGTGCCTCCGCCGGTGGCGGTCACGCATTTGCCGACGACGCGCATTTCACCGTTCTCGCGGATGTTGAACAGTTGCGAGGTGCCTGGTGTGGTGTTGCAGTCCCAGATCTGGATGCGTGTGCCTTCGTCCGTGCGTCCGAAGTCGTCGTCCACGCACTTGGTGCTGCTGACGGCTGAGACCAGGGTGGTGCTGGTTGCCGAGGGGACGGTGGAGTGGTTGTAGACGGAGACGTTGCTGATGCTGCCCTTGAAGTACGCAGCGGGCTTGCTCGCCGTCTTGTAGCGACCCATGACCAGGGGGCCGGTGGCGTTCCATGTGTTGGCTTTGGTGTGGTGGCCGGTGCCGGCGAGGGTGCCGTTGACGTAGAGGGCGATCAGGCCGGTTCGGTCGTCGTAGGTGGCGGTGAGTTGGGTCCAGACGTTGAGCTGGGCTTTGACGGCGTCGTTCATGACGATGGTCTGGTCGTAGTCCCAGCCGGCGTCGTCCCTCTTGGACATTGCGAACCGCCAGGTGCCGTCTTGGTCGTGCCAGAGCATGAAGTCGCTGGAGTGCGCTCCGTCCTGGCTGAGGACGACGCCGGTGGGCAGGGCGGACTTGGCCCAGGCGGAGACGGTGAAGCTGCGGGTGGTGTCGACGCCGGGCTTGGTGGCGGTGACGGTTCCGCTGGTTCCGTTGAGGGCGACGACCTTGGTGGTGGCGCCTGCCACGGTGTCGTCGCCCCTGGTGGCACCGGTGGCACTGAGGGTGGCGTTGTTGCTGCCGCGCAGGTCGACGGCGGTGCTGCCCGAGCCTTCGTTCAGCTTCCAGTGGGCGGTGGAGATGCGGGCGTCGCCCATGGTGTGGCCGGAGCGGAATCCGGTGACCTTTCCGGAGGTGGCGACGCCGTCCCAGGTACGCAGGCGGTGCAGGCTGTCCAGGGCCCACAGGTCAGCGATGCCGTCGGCGCTGGTGTCGCCGGAGGAGCCGATGACGGGGTGCGTGGCCGCCTTGACGCCGGAGCCGATCTTGGTGCGTTTGGTGTGGTCGCCCAGGGCCGCCGGGTTTCCGGCGATGTTGGCGTACTGGTAGATGTCGCCGGTGGTGTTGTCGCGTGCCCAGAGATCAGGGAGACCGTCACCGGTGGCGTCACCGGGGGCGATAAGGGTCAGGTTGTCCCAGCCGGATGGGCTGAGGACGAGCACGACGGGATCGCGTAGTTCGCCGTCCGCGCTGGTGCCCTGCAAGAGCACCAGCGAGCTGTTCGTGCCGTCGTTCTCCACGGTGAGCAGGTCATTGCGAGGTGTGGCGCCCGCTTCTGGCAGGGCGTCGCCGACGGCGAGGATCTGCTTGACCCGGGTCCAGTTCTCAGCGTATTCGCTCCCGCAGGGCTGGCCCGTGGCTGCGACGGTGCAGTCGTCGACGTAGGGTCGCTGGACGGTTAGGGCTTTGGAGGCGTGGTAGTAGAGGCCGCCGTTGGCTGCGAGTCCGCCCTGGGTGAGGGAGTTGCGGTAGAGCTTGAGCTGTCCGTCGCGGTAGGTCCACAGGTCGTCGATGCGGATGCCGTTGCCGCCGCGGTGGGTGGTCAGGGTGCCGCTGCCCCATCCCTTGCCGCCGGGGCTGTTGGCCACGTTGGAGGCGATCACGCCGCCGGCGGCGGGATCGATGGCGGTCGGGTAGACCACGAGGTCGCCGTTGGCCGTGGGGGCGACGAAGTCGACGCGTTCGTCGCCGGTGATGTCGCCGAGGGTGGTCTTGGCGTTCGGATTGTCGGGGACGTAGAAGGTGTATGTCTGCTGCTGTGAGCGGTTGCCGGCGCGGTCCACGGACTGGACGCGCAGGACGTTGGTGCCCCAGGTCGTCGGAGTTAGCGGGATGGCGGCGCTGCCGTCTGCGGCCGCGTTAACGCGGGTGGCGCCGCCCACTGGGATGGCTGAGTTGAAGGCCCACTCGTAGTACAGCACCCCGCTGAGGGCGTCGGTGGCCTTGACCTTGAACGTTCCGGGCTGGCCGATGTGCTTGGTGGAGCCCGGCAGGGTGCCGGACGGTGGGTACTCGCCGGAGGTGACGACCGGGACGGACGGCGGCTGGGTATCAAGCGAGAACGTGCATCCGCTGACCCAGTTGGCGGACATCATGTCGCCGTCGCCGCCCGTAACGCGCCACGAATAGGTGCGGCCGTCCGCGAGGTTGGTGGGGTGGGCGGAAACCCAGTGGGTTCCGTTCGCTGCCCCGATCCAGCCGCTGCTGTACGCCACGGTGCCGCCGGCGGTGTCGACGACTTCGAAGATGGCGTCGTTCACCTGGCCGTCGGGGTCGCCGATCCAGGCGCCGATGGTGAGGCCGGCGTAGTTGGTGGCGCCGACCCAGCCGCAGCCGTTCCCGTTCGGGTTCTGCGGGGCGGGGCTCGTGTTGAGCTCCCACGGGTCGTACGGACGCCGGTTGTACTCGATGTAGAAGAAGGGCAGCTTGCTCTTGTCCCGCGTGAAGCGCTTGAAGGAGTTGTTGCCGCTCGTCTTCGACTCGTTCGACGCGAAGAGGGCGTACGTGACGTTGCCGCGCCAGGCGTTGCCCGCCAGGTGGTCGCGTACGTCCCACTCGCCGCGCGTGGTCGAGCCGGGGCAGCCGGAGCCGCCAGCGCTGTTCATCGAGGTCGTGCGCAGCACCTCCCAGTCCCGCGGTTGCCTGTTCCAGGAGATGTCGGTGAGCAAGTCCGTGGTGGAGTGCAGGTCTACGTTGTAGCTGTTGGAGCAGGTGGCGTCAGCCGCGTAGGACTGCGTTGCGTTGAACGACGCCTTCTTGATGCTCTTGTCACCGAGGTCGCCGGTGTCCAGTTGGACGTAGTACCGCTCCAGGCCCGTCCTGGTGCGCCAGCGCTGGTAGCCGACGCCGGGATCGTAGGTGTCGCTGTAGTCGTCGTAGCTGACGGTGTCCGGGTAGGCCTCCTGGACCCAGGCCCAGTGCTGGGTGCCGCGGCTGTCGGGCGTCCAGGCGGGGTCGATGTAGACCGGGTAGGCGGTGGAGGGGTCCGCCAGGAAGGACTGGTCCGGGGTGAGGGCCAGGGAGTCCTTGCCCAGGTCCGCCTGGAGCCGGATGACCTTGGCGGAGTCGCCCGGGCCGTCGCTGTCCGAGAGGGACTTGACCGGCTCGTCGTCCATGCTCTCGGATCCGATCGCCGTCTGGGAGAACGCGGCGGTGGTGCTCGATGGTTTGGCGAGCGGCACGGGGGCGGGGGCGGTGGAGTCCCACATGGTCGGGGTCGGAGCGTGGAAGACCGTACGACCTGATGTGTCGGTGGCCTTCAGGTTGCCGTTGGCGTCGGCGGAGACGGTGACGCCCTGTCCCTTCAGGCCCGTGGTCAGCTTCGCGAGCTTCGGGTGCTTGGCAGCCTCGGCGGACTTCACGACGAGAATCTGGGAAATACCGCCGCCCTCGTCGGCCGTCACCTTCAGATCCGTGCCCGGCACGACCTCGCGGTAGACGGCGCTCGCGCCATCCAGCACGGGTGCGGGAAGTGGCTCGGGCCAGCTCAGCACGAGCTGTTTGCCGTCCTGGTCCAACATGGCGAGCGGCGTGGTGCCGCCACCGGACAGGGTCAGGCCGCTCACCGTGGCCTTCGGGCGGAGCGTGCCGTCGGCTGCCTTGACCAGGGTGGCGTCCAGGTCGGCCCATGTGCCGTCGCGCTTGATGCGCAGCGGAGCGACGCTCCGCGTCAGGCCCAGCGAGCCGTCCGGGTTGGCCACCAAGGTGTCCGTCTCGGTCGTCGCCAGCGGTACTGGAACGGGCTTCCCGGTGCGCTTGGCCTCGGCCAGCGCGGTGTTCTCCGCGCGTTCCCGCTCGGTCGTCGGCCGTTCCGGCGGCGTCTGGGCGGTCGGTGCCGCGCCCGCGTGCGCAGCCGACGCGGGCGTTGCGCCGATGGTTGTGACGGTCAGGGCCAGGACGACCAGTCCCGCCAGTGCGACCGGCCGACGGACCGGTCGCATTCTTCGTGATATTCCCCCCACGGGAACTCCCCAGTGTGATCGTTTTCGGCAACTCGGCGTGCACGCTAACAGCCCACTGGCCAGGCCGCGCGTGATAGCAAATGTGGAATCCGATATTCCCAGGAACTAACTCGAAGGATCGCGACAAATCGATCGATGAAATCGAGCCATCATGCGTGCGAACAGCCATTTTTCAGAAAATCTCTGAGGATTGGCAGGTCAGGTGGACACACCTTGTCCTGATTGGTTCGCGTTTTGCGAACCAGCCACCAGATAGGCTCTCGGGCCAATTGATCAACTCGGCGACCGTGGGGGGAATGCCGTGTCGGTATCGGCGGCTGGACTTCGAGCGATGAGAAGAAGCTCGAAGCTCAAACAGCGCATCGCAGTTCCAGTTCTAGTAGCGCTATCACTGGTCGTGGGCTCGGGCACCGCCCAAGCCGCACAGTGGCAGCCGAAAGATCAAAGCCGCTGGTCACCCGGCAAACTGAGGAAGACCGAGTCGGTCTCCGGGAAGAACGCCCCGAAGGCTGATCCGAAGCCCCTGGGGGGCGGCGGCGCCGCGGTCTGGCGCCCGAAGGACGTGTACTGGCCGCCCGCTTCTCAGGCCGAGGTCGATCTTGGTGCTGTGGCGCCCGCTACTGCGCGCGGTTCGCTGTTCACCGCGCCCGCGCCCTCCAGCGTCCCGGCGGCTCCCGCTGCCGACCCGCGCCGTGCGGGAGCGGCCCCTGTCTGGGTGAGCCCTGGCTCAGCCAAGGACGCTCCGCGTTCGGGCAAGGCCGCGGTGCAACTCAAGGACAAGGCCGCTGCGGAGAAGGCCGGCATCCAGGGCCTGCTGCTTGCAGTACGTCCCGCTGGGGATGAGATAAAGGCCGGTCCGGTCAAGGTCTCCGTGGACGTCTCGCACATCGCGGGTGCCTTTGGCGGCGACTGGCTCCACCGGACCCGCCTGGTCACGCTGCCGGAGTGCGCGCTGACCACGCCTGAGCGCGCGGAGTGCCGTACGCAGACGCCCGTGGAAACCCTTCGTGATGGTGACCGGGCCGGGCTGCTCAGCGCTGAAGTTCTCCTGAAGGCCGGCTCTGCAGCCGAAGGCATGCGTTCGAGCGGTGCTTCTACCGTTTCCGGCGGGGCCACGGTGCTCGGCGTGACGACCTCGCCTGGCGGATCCGCCGGCACCTATGCCGCCACCAGCCTGGCGCCTTCGGGCAAGTGGACCAGCGGCAAGAACACCGGCGGCTTCTCCTGGTCGTACCCGATCGCCGTACCGGATGCGCTGGGCGGTACCAAGCCCGGTATCTCCCTCTCCTACAGCTCGCAGTCCGTGGACGGCCGTACGGCCGCTACGAACAACCAGTCCTCGTGGATCGGTGAGGGCTGGGACTACTCGCCCGGCTTCGTGGAGCGCAGCTTCAAGCCATGCGCCAAGGACGGTCAGGCCAACTCCAGTGAGCAGTGCCTGTCCGGTCACAACGCGACGGTCTCTTTGGACGGGAAGTCCTCGACCCTGGTCCGCGATGACACCTCGGGGACCTGGCGGCTGGAGAACGACGATGTCTCGAAGGTCGAACGGCTGACTGGTGCCGCCAATGGTGACAACAACGGTGAGTACTGGAAGATCACCACGCCGGACGGGACCCAGTACTACTTCGGCGTCGGACGCAAACCCGGCAACGCCACCGCCCCAGCCACCAACTCTGCCTGGACCGCTCCCGTCTATGGGAACAACGCGGGTGAGGAGTGCAACAAGGCGACCTTCGATGCCTCCTGGTGCCAGCAGGCTTGGCGCTGGAACCTCGACTTCGTCGTCGACCCGCGTGGCGGGGTCATCACTCACTGGTACGACATTCCCCAGACCAACTACTACAAGCGCGGCGTGTCCGAAGCGACGCCCAACGGCACCCTTGAGAAGTACATCCGTGGCGGCACTCTCGCAAAGATCACTTACGGTTCGAAGCTGACAGACGCGGACACGGTCAAGCCGACCGCCCAGGTGCTCTTCACCAGTGACGAGCGTTGCCTGCCCGACGCGAACTTCGACTGCGCGCCGAACAAGCTGACCAAGGCCAACGCCACCAAGTGGCCTGACGTCCCCTTCGACCAGCACTGCGCATCCAGCGGCATCTGCGAGAACACCTCTGCCACCTTCTGGAACACCAAGCGCCTCATCAAGATCACCACACAGGTCCTCAACGGCACGGGCACCTACGACAATGTCGACTCCTACGCGCTCACGCACCAGTTCCCGAATCCCGAGGACCAGACCGCGCCGGCCCTGTGGCTCGCCTCCCTCCTGCACACCGGCCATGACGGGGCAACCGCGCTTCCGTCCAAGCCGGTCGTGTTCTACGGCAAGCTGCGGAACAACCGCGTCGACTCCAGCGGAGACAACCGGCCGGCCATGAACCGGCACCGCATTGTCAAGATCCAGTCCGAGACGGGCGGGATCACCGACATCGGCTACGCCGACCCCGACTGCGCACCCGGGGCGGGCCTGCCCACGGCCCAGGACTCCAACACCACCCGCTGCTACCCGGTCTACTGGAACCCGGACGAGAAGAGCCCGAACGATCCGACCCTGGACTGGTTCCACAAGTACGTCGTCACCCGCGTCACCGAGCTCGACAACATCGCCGGCTCCCGCCCGCAGGAGACTCGGTACGAGTACGTCGGCGGCGCCGCCTGGCACCGCGACGACGAGGAACTGACCGAGGACAAGCGCCGCACCTGGAACCAGTTCCGCGGCTACGAACAGGTCATCACCCGCGCCGGCACCGCCCCCGACGCCGTCTCCAAGTCCGCGGCCTTCTACCTGCGCGGCATGGACGGCGACGTCAAGGCCGACAAGAGCAAGCGCACCGCCACCTTCACCGGCCTCGCCGGAAACACGGTCAAGGACTCCAACCCGTTGGCGGGCACGGTCCGAGAGACCCAGACCTTCGCTTCCGACGGCGGCGAACTCGTCGCCATCGCCCAGAGCGAACCGTGGCTCTCCAAGGTCACCGCTACCCACAGCCGCGGCACCACACTTCCCGCGCTCACCGCACAGATACAGCGCGACGGCTCATCCCGCGAGAAGAAGCTGCGCGCAGACAAGACCTGGCAGACCACCTCGGAGACCGTCAAGTACGACGACACCTACGGCATGGAAGAGTGGACGCGCGATCAGGCGGACGGACTGCCTGACACCTGTACTACGACCTCTTACGCCCGCAACACCGCCGCCTGGATGATCGACCGCGTCTCCGAGACGGTTCAGATCCAGAGCGGCGACTGCGCCGCCGCCGCGACCGAGGCGAACACCCTCAGCCGCAATCGCACGTTCTACGACGGCCAGCCACACGGAACCCTCACCGGTCCCGGACAGGTCACCAGTACCGAAGAGCTCGACCGCTTCGAGGCCGGCCAGCCCAAGTACAGCCTGAACAGCACGAACACCTACGATGCCTACGGCCGCGTCACCAGCGTTACCGATGCCGCAGGCGCGAAGACCACTACGGTGTACGAGCCGGCCGCACCGGCCGCCGCCACCACGCTCAAGGTCACCAACGCCAAGGACTGGACCACCACAACCACCCTGCATCCCCTGCGCGGTGTGCCGATCAAGACCGTGGACCAGAACAACCGCACCACCGAGGTGTCCTACGACGCGCTCGGCCGCACCACCGCCGTATGGCTGCCCGGCCGCGCCCGCACCTCGAGCGCGAGCAAGGTGTTCACCTACGACCTCAGCAACACCACCACCAGCACGGTCACGACCCAGACGCTCCGCGCCGACCAGTCCTACGCGACGTCCATCGCCATCCTCGATGCGCTCGGACAGCAGGTCCAAGTCCAGTCCGTGCCCCAGAACGGTGACGCAGAGCGCCGCCTCATCACCGACACCTGGTACGACAGCCACGGGCGCGCCGCGAAAACCAACAACACCTACGTCAACGCCGCGTCCCCACCGGTGAAGACTCGTTTCATCCCCAACGAGAATCAGATCCCCTCGACGACCACGACACTCTACGACGGCCTCGGACGCGCAACCGCCAGCGTGTTTTCCTCCAAAGCCATCGAGCAGTGGCGCACCACGACCGCCTACCCGGGCGTCGACCGCACCGACACCATTCCACCGAAGGGTGAAATGGCGGGCAGCGTGATCACCGACGCCCTCGGGCGCACAGTCGAACGGCGCAAGTACAAGAGCGCCACGCCCACAAGCGACTACGACACCACCCGGTACGCGTACAACGCCGACGGCAAACTGACTCGGATCACCGACCCGGCGGGCAACGCCTGGACCTACGACTACGACCTCCGCGGCCGCCAGATCCGCTCGGTCGACCCCGACAAGGGCACCTCGACCGTCACCTACGACAACGCCGACCGCCCTGTTTCCACCCAGGACGCCCGCGGCACCAAGGTCTTCACCAGCTACGACATCCTCGGCCGCCCCACCTCCCGCAACAAGGACACCGCCGACGGCACCAAGCTGGCCACCTACGAATACGACACCGTCCTCCCCGGCCAGCTCACAGCCTCCACCAGTTGGGTGGACGGCAAGCCCTGGCGGCAGGAGACCACCGGCTACGACATCGGCTACCGGCCCACCGGCAGCACACTGACCGTGCCCGCCGGCGAAGGCGCCCTCACCGGCACCTACACCGCCGCCACCGCCTACGACCCCATCACCGGACTCGAGCGCCGCACCACACTGCCCGCCATGGGCGGCTTGCCCATGGAGCGCCTCTACACCGGCCGCAACATCAACGGCTTGCCCGTCTCCTACGGCTCGGACAACGACGGCTACGTCAACTTCACCGACTACGACGAGTTCGGCCAGGTCCAGCGCACCACCTTCGGCGACGATCCACGCCAGGTCAGCCTCACCCAGATCCACGACCCAGCCACCGGCCGTCTCCTGAACACCCAGCTCAAAAAGCAGGACGCGGCTACCCCGGTCGACATCACCGACTACACCTACACCCCCGCCGGCGACGTCACCTCCGTCACCAGCACCCAAGGCGCCGCACGCGACACCCAGTGCTTCACCTACGACTACCTACGCCGCCTCACCCAGGCCTGGACCGACACCGGAACCACCACCACCCAGCCCAGCCCCACCGTCCCCGGCATCGGCGGCTGCACCAACACCAACCCGCAGCCGGGCAAGATCGGCGGCACGGCCCCCTACCGCCAGTCCTTCACCTACGACGTCACCGGCAACCGCACCTCCTCCACTGACCACGACCCTGCGGGCGACGCCGCCAAGACGGTCACCACCACCCACGCCTACCCGACCCCGGGCTCGCCCCGCCCGCACGCCGCGACCTCCACCACCCGCACCACCGGCACAGGCCCGTCCACCACCAAGCCCACCACCTACGACG
Source organism: Streptomyces subrutilus (assembly GCF_001746425.1). Classification (GTDB taxonomy): domain Bacteria; phylum Actinomycetota; class Actinomycetes; order Streptomycetales; family Streptomycetaceae; genus Streptomyces; species Streptomyces subrutilus_A. The sequence continues at coordinate 527,160 of NZ_MEHK01000002.1, forward strand.
CGGCAGGCAATACGCTCACCCGCCCCGACGCCGCCGGCACCACCCAGACCCTGACCTGGACCCCCGAAGGCCGCCTCGCCTCGGCCACCACCACCGAGGGCACCTCCACCTACCTCTACGACGCGGACGGCAACCGCCTGCTCCGCAAGGACCCGGGCAAGACCACCCTCTACCTCGGCTCGAACGAACTCACCCTCAACACCGCCACAAACACGCTCACCGGCACCCGCTACTACGCCACCCCCGGCGGCACCACCATCGTGCGCACCTCGGACGGCAAATGGGCCTACGTCGCCGCCGACCACCACAACACCGGCACCACCGCCATCGACGCCGCCACCCTCCAGGTCCAACGCCGCATCGCCAAGCCGTTCGGCGAGGACCGCGGCACCAAGCCGACCGCCTGGCCCGGCGAACGCGGTTTCGTCGGCGGCACCCAGGACAAGACCACAGGCCTTACCCACCTCGGAGCACGCGAGTACGATCCGCTCCTCGGCCGTTTCCTCTCGGTAGACCCGAAGATGATCACGGACGACCCCCGGCAGCACAACGCCTACCAGTACGCCAACAACAGCCCTCTCACCGAGTCGGACCCCACTGGCGAAGCCCTCGAAGAGTGCAAGAGCGGCATGTACACCTGCACCAACGCCGGCACCAAGCCCACGGGATATGGGAACAACTACGAACGAGAAGTCAAAAACAGCGGCGGAACACTCGCACCCGAATATGAGAGGCAAAAAAGCCGCAACAAATACGCCTGCCGAAAAGACCCCAGCTGCAAGTACCGCAACAACTCTGCATCCAGCTATACCAAGAAGGCGGAAAAGAAGCCGGAAAAGAAAACCCTCTGGGATTCCCTCAAGGGTGGGGTCAGCAAGGCGTGGAATAGTTCGGTGAAATGGGTTCACGACAACCAGGCAGCATTGGGGTGGGTCCAAGTCGGGTTGGGCGTCCTTTCAATGATGACTCCGCTCGGCTGGGTGGCAGGCGCGGCATTCATTATCGGCACAGGCCTAGCAGTTGCCACAACAGCAGAAGCCTGCACCAGCGGGAATGGATACGGGTGCGCGGCCGGCTTTGCCAGCATTGGGTTTGTCGGAGCAGGATTCAAGCTGGGCAACGCCGCACAATCCACCCTGAGGAATGCAGCAGGCCAGACCTTCGGTAAGCGAATCGTTCAGAAGGCGCAGGGGCGAGCGCTTCAAGGTCTCGCCATTGGAGCGAACGCTATATCTGTCGACATAACGCTCGTCGGGACCACTACGCCGTCGTTCGTTGACCCAAACCGGAAGTGATCTGACAGCACGGATGAACATTTGCGCCTGAAGGGGCTCTCTCCTTCAACTTCACCTGCCCTGGTGTGGGGTGAGGGGTTCACACCTCCTCACCCCACACAAATCCGATAGTATACTCAGGGTTATCGACAAGATCGAAGGGTGGATTTTGGTGAGTTTGCGAAAAAATCAGGCGCAAGTTCTCGTTGGGGTGGCTGTCGTATTAGCCTCCGCGCTTCTGCCGTCACTGGTTCTCGGACGCTACCTTCTTGGGTCGTGGCTGCTGATCTTGCCCGGGGTGGTCGCAGCTCTGGTTTTGGGTGGGCTGGTTGAGCTCAATACTGCACGCGCACTCGAGAGCGGCTGGGATGGTGTAGCTCTATCCATTCACACCCGAGCGGGTGGTCGCCGGAAGTTGAGTGCCAGCTCCATAAAGGGAATTACATTCCTAGTGAGCCCTACCCGTTATGGCTTTCGTAATTATTTCGCCATAAGTGAGCGCACCGGTTTCGTCACTATTTTCGAGGAGGGTGAATTCACCCACGCTATCGGAGAAATTGCCGCTCAAGCTCGCACCTCAGGACTCAGTGTACGGGTTTCGAAAGCGGCAAGCGCCCGCCTGGCGCCCGGCCGCGGTCGACAGCCTTCTCTGATTCTGCGCGGCCTTCTATTGTTTGCATCGGTTATCGCACTCGTCTTGTTCGTCACTGCACTCTCGTCACTCATTGCTTACTACGCTGGATGAGCGACCGCGCGTTCAAGACGCTTGATCCCAGAGTTAGGACTGTCTGACGGCCGCAGGGAGGCGAACAACCGCCTGACGGGTGCCTTCCGGATTCGGGGTTGCGCTCCGTAACGATCACGGCATTTACACTGAATGGTGTCTCAGTCGCCAGATCGGAACACGGTTGTGGGTGCCGCTCCGTATGAAGGCCGGAAGCGGACGGCCGAAAGGGGCGATCGTGGCCCCCACCGTGCCGAAGCGCTGGGAGGTCTGCCGGTCCGAGTCGTGGATTAGCGTCCGGCCGTGACGATTCCACCGCCGGCGGGCGGTGCCTCCTCAAGGCGGTGCCTTCGGATGAGCCTCACCACCGGACTGCAGAGTCCCCGTACTCCGCTGCGCCGGTTCCTGGACCGCGAACTGTCAGCTGGCCCACGGCCGCTGCGCGAGTCCTTCCGCGCCCAGCACCAAACCGACAACCTGCTGCTGCCAGGGCCCGGCGTCGGCACGGAGGCCGGCAACGTCGGTACCGCAATCGACCAGCGGCTACGCCTCGCCTTCACCGCGGCCGCGGCCGCACCCGTGGACCTGGCCACAGAGGCCGGGATCGACCTCACCGGCGGCATCGGCCGGGGCGCCGGGCTACGGATGCGCGCGGTCGGCAACGAGTTCGCCGCGCGGCTGGCCGAGACCGTACACCGCCTCGACCTCGACAACCGCGCGTTGTCGATGGACCGCGCCCACGACGACGAGGAGGACCTGGCCCGCATGCTGCTCGCCGGCGCCTGGTACCAGGTGATGGCCCGCACCTCGTACGGATTCACCTCCACCCAGCTGTACCTCACCGCGCTCGAGGACCCCGCCGGCCTCACCCTCGACCGGCTCTAGCAGCTCCCCAACCAGGACATGGTCGACGACGTCGTCCACCAGCTCTACCTGGCCGCCACCGGCCCCCTGGAGGCGCTGCGCGCCCCGCACCCGGCCCCAGGACTGCACCGGCGGGCCCACCTTCCCGGGCGTCAACATCACCGCCGACGCCGACCTCGTGGTCGACGGCCTGCTGCTCGACTTCAAGAGCACCAAGCACCCCTTCGCCCGGGGACTGTCCAAGCAGACCGCGAACCAGCTGATCGGCTACCTGCTCCTCGACACCACCGACCACTACCAGATCGACACCCTGGGCCTCTACCTCACCCGCTCCGGCGTCCTCGCCAGCTGGCCCGTAGAGGAGTACCTCAGCCTCCTCGGCACCTGCCGCCGCGACCTGGCCGTGCTGCGAACCGTCGTCGCCGAACTCCTCGCCGGCTGCCAGGCCGACGCCATCCCGTACGACCAGGAGGAAGAGGACCAGGCCAACGAGCTCCTGGAGCGCCTGGTCCCCGTCATCGAAGCCGGCCACTGCCCGGTCTGCGCCCAGCCGCTGCCCGCCTCCGCCCGTCGCCCCCGCTTGTACTGCTCCCGCTGGTGCACCGGCCGCGCCTCCACCATCCGCAAGCGGCAGAACCCGGTACCGGGGCGCTCCGCAGCCGCTGTCCCCCACCCGCGGAAGGAGGTGCTGGATCCGGCCGAGGACTGGATGGTTGTAAGCCTCACACCCCGTTTCCGCAGGTAGGCGGCAGTGCTGTGAGGGTGTGAGCCTGTTAGGCGGAACTCGCGCCCGTGCTTCCGTACTGACCTCTGACAGACGATCTTGTTCGTTTGCCAAATGATCTTGACCGGTGGGTCTTGTCTGGTGGAGGGAGACCGTGGCTGTTGCCGCGCTGGCGTACGCCGATGCCGTCTTCTCGGCCTTTGAGCTGGGCTTCGTCGAGTCCGGGCAGCGCCGTCGGCTGCCGTTGAGCCAGGGCTGGAACCGTCAGTTCGAGGCGGCCGATCCGGTACGGGGGTTCCGCTGGGCCAAGGGCGGGGAGAGTTTCGCCGGTCTGTACTACGCACCACGGTGGGCGCCCACGTGGGGCTACGAGTCGTGGCTAGAGCGGGATCGGGATCCTGCTGGACCGCGATCCCGACGTGGTGGGGATCGCGTCGCAGCCGTTCTGGCTGCACTGGCACGACGGGAAGCGGCGGCGCCGGCGGCGGGGGGAGACGATCATTCGGTCATGAGACCCGAAGTGCAGACGTTCGTTGCCGACGGACCGCTTCCCGACTGGGACGCGAGCGAGGAAGAGATCGACCGGCGTGAACACCAGCTGGGGACGATCTCCCGCCCTGTCACGTCCGAAGAGGCGACTGCCCTGGCCACCTGCTTCGGCCCCGACGACTGCTACGGCGTCGCCTGGACGCTCGTGCACCTGATCGAGACGGCTCCCAGCCGGGTGCCACAGTGGGAGGATCCGGGTCCGGAAGCCGGAGACTGGGCCGAGGTTCTACGGGCGTGATGGGGCAGTGGCTTGACGGCTTAACTGCATGAGGTGTCCTACCTTCTAGGCGGGTTGATCGGGCCATTCGTAGGGTCCTGTCGCCTGGGGGTTCTGGGAGGGGCTACTGAGGTGTCGCCGCTCGTGGCTGAACAGACTTGGCCGCCTGGGACCCCACCGACGACCAGGCCGCTCATTGAGAGTTGCGAGTAGATCGCTGAGTAGGACAACGCCGGTGAGGTCGTCTGCAGAGAATCAGTACGACTGACTCGGGATGAAGATGAATCGCATCTGGGCCGGCATCGATGCCGGCAAGGGCCACCACCACTGCTTCGTCATCGACGGGGAGGGCACCAAGCTGTTATCGAGGCGGGTGGCCAATGACGAGCCTGACCTCTTGCTGCTGATCACCGACGTTCTCGCCCTGGGCGACGAGGTGATCTGGGCCATCGACCTTGCCGACGGCGGGGCCGCTCTCGTCATCGCTCTCCTGCTCAACCACGACCAGGAGGTGCTCTACATCCCCGGCCGGACCGTGAACCGGGCCACGGCCGGCTACCGCGGCGAAGGCAAGACCGATGCCCGTGACGCACACGTCATCGCCGACCAAGCCCGCATGCGCCGCGATCTGCAGCCGATCAGGCCAGGCGACGAAGCCATCATCGAGCTCCGGCTGTTCACCGGCCGCCGTGCCGATCTGGTCTGCGACCGCACCCGAGCCGTCAACCGCCTTCGTGGCCTCCTGACCGGCATCTTTCCCGCTTTCGAGCGCGCCCTCGACCTGGGCAACCACGGCCCCTTGGTCCTCCTCACCGGCTACCAGACACCAGCGGCCATCCGTCGGCTCGGCGCCAGCCGGCTCGAACAGTGGCTCCGGAACCGGAAAGTCCGCTGGTGCGGAGCCCTGGCCCGCACAGCCATGGAGGCCGCCGAGCGACAGCACACCAGCGTCGCCGGAGAGAAGACGGTCGCAGTGATAGTCGCCACGCTCGCCCGTGAAGTGATCGTGCTCAACGAGAAGATCAGCGAGATCGACCGGCAGATCGAGGCTTCCTTCCGCGCTCACAAACAGGCTGCCATCGTTGCCAGCATGCCCGGGATCGGCAACCTGCTCGGAGCCGAGATCCTGGCCGCCATCGGTGGCGACATGGATCTCTTCGGCAGCCCTGATCGCCTGGCGACCTACGCTGGCCTGGCACCGGCTCCCCGGGACTCAGGCAAGGTCAGCGGCAATCGTCACCGCCCGAAGCGATACCACCGACGTCTGCAACGGGCCCTGTTCCTTGCCGCCATGAGCAGCATCACCTGCTGCTCGGAATCACGCCGGTACTACGACCGCAAACGAGCCGAGGGCAAGAGGCACTCCCAAGCAGTCCTGGCGCTGGCCAGGCGACGAGTCAACGTACTGTGGGCACTTCTCCGAGACCAGCGGCGCTACGAACTCACGCCACCATCGGCAATCGCCGGATAGGGCTTGTCGCCGATCGCAAACCTGATCGACCAAAGCCGACTTCTCAGAGAGGATCCCATCTGCATCGACCCATGACGCTGAGGAGCCCCCTGTGATCACGCAAGGAGTACGGGTCACAGGCCGCTGCAGTGCCTGCGGGGGCACGACGACCTGCGATGTCGGCCAGTTCTTCCACCGCGGCATGCTCCGCTGGGGCACCGAAGGACAATGCGCGGACTGCCCGAACGGGTGGTGCGAGCAAGACAGCGGCCCCGTCACGCCCGAGCACATTCGACAAGCTCTGCTGCAAGCGCACGGGCCTGCTCGGCTTCGCTTGTCTGGAGAGGTGCCGAGCCTCGTTCGCGTGCTCCAGGCCCTCCGCAGTGCACAGGAACTATCCCTGGGCGAAGCAAAAGCACAGGCCGCGGAACTCGCCGAGACCGGTCTCATCGGCACGCTCGTCGAGATGGAGATCCTGGCGATTCACCTGCGCAGACGCGCCATCACAGTGACCGTTGAAGCAGCGGCGTAACCCCGTCTGGACAGCACCCGCTGCGGCTTGACACCGGCATTGAGAAGTCTTTCCCGCGCGATAGCCGGGGGAAAGAGGCCCTGTATTGGAGGCAGCGGCGGGCGGCCCGGTCAGACCAGGAGCCGCGGCTGGTTCCGCCGGCGGGCCCTAGGAGTACAAGTACCGGCTGGCCGCCGCAGACCTCGCCCGTTCGAGGGAACCGGCGGCTCGTGGTTTCGGCCGGTGCGGCTGCGCCGGTTACTGAGGTTTTCAGGGTGGGGTCGGTGGTGCGAGGGTCAGGTCGGTGGCGGTGAGGCAACCGTCGATGAGGTGGGGCCGGAGCTGGATTCTGCGTAACTCTCTGCGGAGTTTGCGGTCGAGGTCGTCGGGTGTGCCGAAGGCGGTGTTGGCCATCGCTCTGCGGACGAGTGACCAGACGGCCTCGACGGGGTTGAGCTCGGGTGCATAGGGCGGCAGGCGGATAGTGGTAAGCCAGTCGTGCTCGGCCTCATACCGCTTCAGTCCGGCGGCCAGATGGGTGTTGAGGTTGTCCCAGACCACCACGATCGGGCCGCCGAGTTGGATATGGGCTCTCACCAGCAGGTCGCGGTAGTCCTTCCAGGAGAAGCTCTTGCGGGCGCCCTTGAGTAAAAGGTGGGTGCGGGGCCGGTGGATGAGACGGCTTGGCTCGCCAGGTTTGTAGCAGCACAGGGCCGCGACCGAGGTCCGGCGGCGAGACCTGCCTCTCACCCGGATGACGGGGGTGTGTCCGCGCCGGCCCCAGGTCCGGGCACGGGGCGGCGTCATGGAGAATCCGGCCTCGTCCTCGAAGACGATCCAGCCCCCACACGCCGCCGCGAGGCTTTTACCTTCGGCCACACCTCCTTCTTCCACAGCTCCACCGCGTGCTCGTCGCGCTCGAGTGCTCTGCGGGCGGGTGCCTGCCAGGACCAGCCCTGCCGTTTCAGCAGCCGCCAGACCGTCGCTACCGACAGCGTCAGACACAGACGGCGGCGGATCACGGTCTGGACCCGGGCCAGAGTCCACCGCTCATCCTCGAAGCCGTGTGCTGACGGGCCCTTGCCGAGTTCCGCCTCGAGTACGGCGAACTGGGCATCAGTGACAGTCGGGGAGTTGGCCGGGCCCGTCGAGCGCAGGGCCTCCATGCCGCCCTCGCGCCAGGCACGACGCCAGCGTTCCACCGACCTCACACTCACCCGCAGGTCCTTCGCGATCACCGCGGTCTTCTCACCCGCCGCGAACCGCTCGCCGGCCTGGAGCCGGATCCCCTCACGAAACGCCCGACGCTCAGCGGTCAGGCCCCCACCCTCCGGATAACGCATACAACCGGCATACCGCAGGGATCATGAACCGTCACTACCCGACGACAACCCGAAATCCTCAGTAGCATCCTGCCCGGCTAGTGCGTACTGCCGATCACCGCCCGCCTCCGGAGCCACGCCGCCGGACGCGGAGGTCAAGGTCCTGAGGGGCCCGCTCCCAACCGTTCTTGCGTTCCGTCGTGTCCACGGCAGTCGTACGAGCCGGTGCCGGGGGCGTGGCCCGGTTCCGGCAGAGGAGTACGTCATGCCGAAGAACCAGTCCACCGCCGCGCAGGCCGCTCGCCGGGCAAGCCGGAGCGGGGGCAAGTACACCGAGGCCCTACGCCGCGCGCAGACCGACGAAGCGCCGCGCACACCGCACGTCCTGCGGTTCCTGGCCGAGCACGCGGCGAACCTCTACCACCTGGTCGGCGGGATCGCGGCGGCCTGGGCGCACAGCGGACAGCGGGTCCTGCTCCTCGAGGAAGCCGAGGACTACTGGCGGTGGACCATGAGCGGCGTGTTCGAGCGGCGTCCCCGGCACCGCAGCAAGAAGGAGAGCGCGCCGGCCGTCCCGCCGGAGCCGACCACCAGCACCTTGTGGGCGTCGCCGGACGGCTCCGGTGTCCTGGTGCACCACACCTGCATGTGGGAGGTCCGCCACCCCTCGCGGGAGAGCGACCGCGGCTTGCCTTGCACGGACCGTAGTCCGCTCGCGGCGGCGGTGGCCGGCGCCCTCGACGCCTACGACGTGATCGTCCTTCTGCCGAAGTCGGGATGGAGCTACCCGGACCGGGAGAACGCGACGGCGCACGTGGTGCTCGGTGAGATCAACGCCTTCCCGGACGCCGACTGCAAGACCGCGCTCCCGGGGCCCAGAGGTGAAGAGAGGGGCGTTCCTTTGAGTCCCGAGCAGAGCGCGGCGGTTCTGCGAGAGCGCTGCCTGGGCTTCCTCTTCGGCTTCCCGAGCCGGCCCATTCGGCTGGAGGGAGTGATCTGGCAGTCGAACGGCGAGCTGCCCGTCGACGCGGACTACCTGGCGGGCGTCGACCGGGACATGAACCGGGCCGGACTGCGCCCTCTGGGTTGGACGCTGTGCGAGCGGTTCCCTGACCAGCACAGGCAGCTGCCCGTGCCCGACCAGATGACGGACCCCGGCTTCGTCCAGCGGCACCAGCCTGTCGCGGAGGCCCTGCGCATGGCGCTGGACGCTCGCCCCGTCGGCAGGAACTGACCTGCGAGGGCTGGCCCGCTCCGCGACCCGTGGGTCAGCCTCCGCCGTTCCGGGTTCTTTTGACCGGCTCCGGGCCGATCGGTCCGCTGAACTCACAACAGGCTGGTCGGCAGCCCAGGTGCGCGGCGGGCCTGTCGTTCACCTGTTCGGCGCACCTGGGCAAGCTGAAGGGGACCCTGGGAAGCCCGCCTGTGGGAGGGGCTTGCCCAGCGCGCCCGCGGCCCGGCCGGGTCAGCGTCGGTGGCGCCAGTGCTGGTGGGCCTTGAGGACCTCGTAGCTCCATGCGGTGTGCAGACTGGTGCCGGCCGGGGTCGTCCAGCCGAGCTGTTCGGCGACGGCCGGGAACCGGGGGTGCATCTGGCGATCTCCCACCGTAACGAGCGCGGACAGGAGCGGTTCCCCCTTCCGACCGTCTTCGTCGACCAGCCACAGGAGCACGCACTGGTCGTCGGCGTGCAGGCGGGGCAGGCCCGGCAGGCGTTTGTGGATCTGAGGCCAAGTGGTAGTCGAGCCAGCCCGGGCGGTCTGCTCCAGCAGTGGCCGAAGCTCGGTCGCGATCTCCCACAGTTGCCCGGCCTCCAGGAACGCCGGCTCTTCCCTGCGCGGCGGGCGGACTTTCACGACCGGCGCCACGACCGGCGACGGGCCCGCGGTCGGCGCCGGTACCGAGACGGGCGGCCGGGGCGGTGCGGAGGAACGCCGGGGCGCCGTAGACGACGAGGGGTTCCGGCGTGGAGACCGGGTGACGGATTCGCCGGCCTGGGCGACATCCGGCCGCACCCGGGGCGCGGCGGTGACTACCCGAGGCTGTGAGGGGACGGGCTTTGGGGGAGCCGCAGCGGCCTGGCGGCGCTCTTCCTCCTGCCACCGGCGGGATCCCAGGATCTCCTTGAGGTCTTTCAGCTGGGCCCGCTGCTCACGGGTCTCGCTCGGTGGAGCTCCGGCCGCCTGCTGCCAGGCGAGGGCGTACAGGTCGGCGGCGACCGCGACCGCGTACCGGTCGATGGCCCGCTTCAACTCGGTCAGCGTGTGGTTCAGCGTGCGGCGGACCGTGGCGATCTCCATCGCGGTCCTGGGAGCCCGGCCTGTGGTCCGGCGACGGAAATCCGTCTGCCACGCCGCACCACCGCTGAGCCGCACCCGGCTGTTCCCCAAACCCGTACTCCCCCCGAGCTGCACAACAGATTCCCAAACGGTCGGGCAGTCCGACGCCCAGCCGCAAGAGACCGACCAGCCAAGAGCGCCGCACGGCCGACCTCCACGAGAAGGACACCCTGCGGCAGCAGCTGACCGGCTGGTAGGTGGGGTGCGCCGAACGAGGGGCCGTCGTAGGCCGAGCCCGTACGGCGCCCTTGGCCCGTCAGCGGCGCCCGACGGTGCCGCGGACGAGAGCGTAGGGAGTCACGCAGAAGGCGCCGAGGGTGGCGGCGACGATCATGGCGAGGAACAGCCAGTAGTCGAAGCCGTGGCCGTCGGAGGAGGTGAGGAGGTACCCGAAGGTGAGGGTCGCGAGGATGCCGGTGCTTGCGAGGCCGGCCGCCCAGCCCGTCTTGCTCAGCCCGATGCCGAGGCCGATGAAGGCCCAGAACAGGGTAGGGCCGGCGATGGCCGCGATGGCCAGGAACACCGGATGGTCGATGTCTCGGCCGCCGATGTAGTCCGTGAGCCGAGGCACCGAGATGACGGTCCATAAGCCGGTGTAGGCGAGGCTGATGACAACGGCGACGATCGTGATCACGCGGGCGGCGCGGGTGGTGGGAGGGGTGTTCGCGGCGTCGGGGTGGGTCGGTCAGGTACTGAGGATGTTGTCGAAGTATCCGGGGCCGGTGGGGGGCAGGACCGGGACAAGGTCGGGTGCGGGTAGCGGGGGGCGGCGCCGTGGCGGGCGGCGATGTAGAGCGCGGGCATGCCGCCCTTGACCGGGCCCGGCCGGAAAAGGCTCCGCGGTACGGTCCGCCGCCGTAGGGCTTCACGCGGCTGACGAAAGGCCCTGTTTCGCGGCGGTGGCGATGTGGTGGCGGGTTACCTTGGCGATCTCGTCCCAGAAGGGCTTGGCGGTGAGGTAGGTGCCGAGGGCGGCGAGAACGCCGAGGGAGACGTCGACGCTGAGTCGTCCCTGCTTGGTCCAGTAGACGTCTTGCAGGTCCAGCAGGAGGGCGAACTCGTCGGTGATCAGGGCGGTCCCGGCGCCGTAGGCGGCGGCGACCGCGGGGTGTCCCACGGCTCGTTTGTCACCGCGTACGGCGATCAGTCCGATGCCCGCGAGTGTGGCGATGCCGATGTTGTAGTGATGCAGGTGCTGGCCGCCGGCGGAGATGTTGCCCCAGGGCAACCAGCCGCCCCGGATGCCGTGTGTGATGAAGCGCACGGTGCCCCATGTCGTGCCGAAGGACGCCCACATGACGACCAGCGATCGCTTGGTCGGGGTGAGATTCCGGTCCGCGGCTTGGCGCCATCGCTCGACCAACCGCACTCCAGTCGTGGCCCCGCTCATGCCCGCTGCGCCTCCTGTGCGTCGGCCGATGCACCGAAGAGGCCTGCGCCGACCACGGCGGCGACGCTGTTCATGCAGCGGCGGCAGTAGTCCTCGCGCTCCAGCACGCCTTCTGGTGTGAGGGTTTCCTTCCCGTTCAGCTGTCGGCCGCACAGAGTACGGCCATCGCGATGAAGAACGTGCCAGAGGAGTTCTGGGCCGTTCCCCGTTGCCAGGTGTTCGGCTCGCATGTTGTACATCGGCCACCTCCCACACGAATGCGGCTGGGTCACACCAGTCATGAGACGGCGCATTCACCCAAACCGGCTACCTGAACCCGCCGAACGGGTGAGTGCGGTGGTCCGCCCAGCCCCCTCCCATTGCACAAGCACGCATGGCGTGGGCAAGGGGCTCGGGCATCGAGTTCCCACAGCTTCGGACCGAGACAGGTAGAAGCTACGGGGAGCTCATCAGCTGCTGGGGCGACGGCACCTGGTCCTGCACCGGGGCACCCGCGCTTGCTCCCGCGTCCTTCACCTTGGTGATGGCGTCCTGGTAGCTGTTCACCGTCGCGTCGGGGGAGTCGCTCCTGTGGAATTCGTGGGGCAGGTTCTTCAGGCCCTCGATGCCCGCGGTGAGCGGTGCAAGGGCCTTGGAGAGGGCGGGGTCGGCTTCGGCGTTGGCGACCGCTGCCTTGAGCCGGTTGTACGCGAACGCGCCGGCGAGGCCGGCCTTCACGAGGGCCATCGTGCGACCGTGATGGCCCTTCTTGAACTTACCCGCCTTGAAGGGCTTCACGATCCACTCGTAGGTGGCGCCTGCGGCGAGGCCCGCGTCCACCGCAAAGCGGGTCTTGGCAAGTTTTCGTTCCTCTTCGGTGGGGGTGGGGCTCGGCTGGGAGACGCCAAGGGCGTGTTGGGAAGCGCTGCGGCTGTCGGCGTAGGCCGTTGTGCCAACGACCAGGGCGCAACAGAGTGCGAATGCCAAGGCGAGGCGCCGTATCGGTACGAGCACGGTCTCCTCCAGGGAAGTTGCTTCGGGAACGGTCTCCGGGATACGTCTTCCTCGAAGTGGACGACTGTGCCACTAGCGTCACCCGAGATCGACAGCTACGCCATTCGGGGCACTCTGGTGCTCACCGGGTTCATTTCACAGTGCTATTCGGCGGTGGATTTTCAGTGCTTCGGTGGATGCTGCGTCGTGTGACCTGCGGGGTTGTGGCCTTACTGAAGGCGTGATGCCGATTTGCTGCTGAAGAGTGACGCCGAAGTAGGGGTGCGTCGGCGCCGAGCCTGTAGGCATCCGTGGGAGGGGGCCCGGTTCACCGCGTCGTGGGGGTCGCGTGACGTCCTCGATGTCACGGTGGTTCGTCCGGAGCTGGTGGCCGAAGTCAGCGCGGATCGCTCTATTGACCACGGCAGAGTCTTCCGCCACCCGCTGCGTTTCAAGCGGCTGCGGCTGGATGTGATGGCGGGGGACGTGCCGCTCTTCGGGCAGGGCCCTGTTGCCGCGGCCGGTTGACGCCGAGGGTCAGCGTGCGGCGTTCGTCCCGGGCCTCAGTGGTCGGCGGCGGGGGGAACGGGAAACGGCTGCAGGGGCCGCCGTGGCGGCCCCCGCGGGCACTGCCCGGCACTGGGACGCCCGGGGCGGTGTGGATCGGTTGTCGTGTACGTCGTACCGGGTCCTACCAGGAGAGGCAGGCGCAGACGACCTTGCCGCCTTCGGGCGCTGGTGTGATGCGGATGCGGGGGGCCAGGCGGTGGAGCAGGAACCATCCCCACCCCCCGGTTCCGTCGGTACGGGGCGTGCGTGGCTGGGGATGTCGGGGGGACAGAGGCTGGTCCAGGACCGCAGTACTCACCCGATCCTCCTTTCACCGAGTGAATGTGTATCTCGCATGCCCTGTTGAGGGAGCTGAAACCGGGGCGCGGCGTTCCGCATGAGGTACGAGAGCAGAAATGGGGACGGCCGGAGCCGCTGTGCCCTCACATGATCGGCCGGATATGACCGCAGTTTTGGGTGTGCCGGGGGCCGGGTGGTGCCGGCGGCGGTGGTGAAGGTGCCGTGCGGGCAGTGTGAGGTGTGGGGTGGGGTGATCCGGGGGGCTTGCGGGAGTGGTGGGTGGGGCCTGAGAGACTGGTCGGTATGGATATTGAGCGCAGGAACAACGTGACCGTCATCGGCAATCCCCATGGCCCGACGGTGGTCCTTGCGCATGGGTTCGGCTGTGACCAGAACATGTGGCGCCTCACTGTCCCCGCCCTGGTCGAGGACTACCGGGTGGTGCTGTTCGACTACGTGGGTTCGGGCCGCTCGGATCTCTCCGCGTTTTCCGAGACCCGATATGCATCCCTGGGCGGTTACGCCCAGGACGTGGTGGACGTGTGTGACGCGCTCGACCTTCGAGGTGCGGTGTTCGTGGGGCATTCGGTCTCCGCGATGATCGGTGTGCTGGCCGCGGGGATGGCTCCGGAGCGGATCGGGGCGCTGGTGATGGTGGCGCCCTCTCCCCGATACATCGACGACGAAGGCTACCGAGGCGGCTTCAGCACGCAGGACATCGAGGAACTGCTCGATTCGCTGGAGTCGAACTATCTGGGCTGGTCGGCGGCGATGGCGCCGGTGATCATGGGAAACGCGGAGCGGCCCGAGCTCGGTGAGGAGCTCACGAACAGCTTCTGCGCCACCGACCCGGCGATGGCGCGCGTCTTCGCCCGCACCACCTTCCTGTCCGACTCCAGGGACGACCTCAAGAAGGTGAGCGTGCCCACACTGGTGCTGGACTGCACCCAGGACGCCATCGCCCCGCCCGAGGTCGGCGCATTCGTCCACCAGGCGATCGAAGGCTCGACACTGATCACCCTGGACGCCACCGGACACTGCCCGCACATGTCCGCACCCGAAGCCACCAACGAGGCGATCACCGGCTTCCTGGCAGGCCTGCGGTGATGTGCCGCACCGATCAGCAGCCCGACCCGCGCGACCCCAGCGACGAGAAGACCTCGGATGCGGCGTTCGCCGCACTGCTGGAGGACAGCGCGGAGGAGCTGTACGAGCGCGCGCCGTGCGGGTACCTGTCCACGCTGATGGACGGCACCATCGCGAAGATCAACGCGACGCTGCTGGACTGGCTGGGGCTGAGCCGGGAGGCGGTGGTGGGCCGGATGCGGTTCACCGACCTCCTGACGGTGGGCGGCAAGCTCTACCACGAGACGCACTTCGCACCACTGCTGCGCATGCGGGGCGAGATCGGCGGCGTCGCCCTGGAGATCAAGAAGGCAGACGGCGTCCGCATGCCGGTGCTGGCCTCCTCCACCATCAAGCACGGGGCCACGGGCGAGCCGTTGCTCATCCGCACCACCCTCTTCGACGCTCGCGACCGCCGCGCCTACGAAGAAGAACTCCTACGGGCCCGCAAAGCCGCCGAGGAAGCACACCGGCGGGCCGAAGCCGACCGGGCCCGCCTCCAGGACGCCCTCGCCGCACTCCAGTCATCACTGCTGCCCGACACCCTGCCGCCCATACCCGGCGTGCAGAGCGCCGCGCACTACCGCACTGCCTCCCCCGACCGGCTCGGCGGCGACTTCTACGATGTCTTCCCCCTCGACGCCACACGTTTCGCGTTCTTCCTCGGCGACGTGTGCGGCAAGGGCCCGCAAGCCGCCGCCGTCACTTCGCTGACCCGCTACACCCTGCGCGCCGCGGCCCTTCACGACCCCGACCCCGTTTCCGCCCTCACCACCTTGAACAGAGTCCTGCACGAGCGCTACAGCAGCGGTGACCCCCGCTACTGCACCGCCATCTTCGGCACCCTCGAACCCGCCCCGCCAACCGGGCAGGTCGCCGTCCACCTCGCCTCCGGAGGCCACCCGCCGGCCCTGGTCCTGCGCGCCGACGGCACAGCCGACTTCCTGCCCACCCCCGGCGGTCTCCTCGTCGGCATCCTGCCCAACGCGCCCTTCACCCTCGCGACCACCACCCTGGCCCCGGGCGACACCCTCCTGCTCTACACCGACGGTCTCACCGAGGCCCGCACCGGAGAAAGCCGCACCGACCTCTACGGAGACGAAGCCCTGCGCGCCTTCGCCACCGCCCACGCCGGCCGGTCCCCGCATGAGGTCATGGAGGCGCTGACCGGCCTGCTGGACGGCTTCGGCGACGGCCTCGACGACGACACCGCCCTCCTCGCGCTCGGCGTCCCCACCCTCATGGAGACGGTATGAGCCCACTGGATCTCACCGTCCGAAACACCCCTAACGGTCCGGTCGTAGAAGTCATCGGGGAACTCGACTACGACACCTCCGCAGCCCTGCGCGACCTCCTCCCAACCCTCCCCCTCGAGCGGGGCCAGTGCCTCGTCCTGGAGTTGGCACGCATGGAGATCTGCGACTCCAGCGGCATCAGCGCCCTGATCGCCGCCCGCAACCACGCCCAGTCAGCCGGCGCCGATATCGCACTCACTGCGGTGCCGGCCAACACGCTGCGCGTCCTGCGGATCGTCGGGCTGGACCAGGTCTTCCCGCTCCATCCCGCCAGCGAGTCCGCAAGCGGGGCCTGACCGCAAGATGGCGGGCGGTTCCTTCGGCGGCAGCCTCGAGGGGCGAGCGCCTCATGCTCCTCCGTGACGGCTGTCCGCTCCCCTCGCCCGAGTTCCGCGCAGGTATGCGACCAGGATTCGCAGCCGGGGTGGCGTATGAGCAGAAGTTCGACGGCCACCGGATGCTGGTATTCACCCAGTCTGATCCGGGCGGGCGGGTGCTGCTCCAGACCCGCCGCGGCTCCCTGGTCCAGGATCGGTTCCCCGATCTCGTCGCGGCGGCTGCGGAGCAGCTCCCGCCGGGTCTGGTCTTGGACGGCGAGGTACTCGTCTGGGATCCCGAGACCGGCGGGCTGTCCTTCGAGGGGTTGCAGCGCCGGGCCGCTGCCCGCGCCCGCACCGCCCCCGCGCTGGCTGCCCGCCTGCCCGCCTACTTCGTCGCCTTCGACGTCCTCCAGAGTGAGGGCGGTGAGCTGCTGCTCTCTCTGCCGTACCGGGAGCGCCGCCGACGGCTTGAGGTCCTGTTCGCGGCGCGGGGGCTGACGGCGCCGTGGACGCTGTGCCCGATGACCACGGACGTCACGAAGGCGCGGGAGTGGCTCGAGGAATGGACCGACGTGTCCGGCGTCGAAGGGCTAGTCATTAAGCCTCTGAGCAGCAAATATCTCCCGGCCTATCCAGGGAGTACTTGGCATTCTTGTCGAGCTGGGCCACTGCGGTCTCCTCTAGATCATGCGTGTACGGCCACGCGTAGCTGCCCACCGCACCGACCATCCACACACAAGAGCAACAGCACGCCGCTCGTGAGGACGAGCGCGCGCTCCATACCGGCACGGGCTGGCACGGAGCCCAGCCCGCGTGCGGCGAGGTCGGTGCGGGGACGAGGGGATTTCAGACTTCGGCCCTCAACGAGGCAGGTCAGAGCCGATTAGATGCTCCGCTCAGACGGTGGTCTCCGTGATGATGAGAGAGGAAACCTTGCCCTCGATGCCGCCAGCCAGCACTTCGGTTGCGGCATGGACCACAACCCGCTCGCCGGAGAAACCGGCATGCTCGAACAGTGTGACCTTGTAGCCCACAGGGACGAGAAGCGAGCGGATGGAGTCGTCCGGGATCGTCAGAGCGTCGATGTCATACCGGCCGGGCTCGAAGAAGAACTGGTAGTCACCCCCCAAGTCCGGTTCAGTGAAGACAATAACTGGGTCCTTGTCGAAGCCGTTGGCCACCGAAGGGAGCTCTTCGATGTACACATCTGGGCGAAGGTATTTGGGCATGGAAACCCTTCCGTTGCTCTCGTCGGCGGTGGCCACAGAACGGCAACCGGTAGTGACAGATTGTCAGAGGAAGGGCGACGGCGCCGCCTTCGGAGCGGGCGTACCGCTCCAGGGAACGGAAGGGGCCTGCTAGCCACCCCGGAGATGGGCCGGGGCGCGCGGGGTGTCGGCGGTGGCGTGGTGTTCGCCGTTGCCGACGTCCAGGCCGAGGAAGACGTCCATATCACTGGTGTCGATCACGTGCAGGCCCCTCCATCACGCTTTCGTCCGTCCTTACCTGGGCACCGAGCTGCCACATCCACGTTACGGAGTGCTCTTCCGGCTCGGGTGAAGCCGGCGCTCAAGCCCCTCATCAGCGGTCCGTCGATGCCTCCGGGCCCGGTGCCACCACACCCGGATCATCAACAACAAGGGGGAAGTCATGCCGGACCCGAAGTCCGGAGGCGCCATTGCGGAGCCACGAAGAAGGTAACGGGGGGACCGCGGGCGGGGAGGTCCGAGTGCGGCCACCTGGCCCGGGCGGACGTCGGGGAACTGCGTCTCGCCGCCCAGGTAGACCAGGAGACCGGCCTTGATGCTCGCGCCCTCGGCCGCCGAAGTCGAGCACGACGAACCAGGAGCCAGACGGGCCCCGGTGCCAGGCTGGCGCCAGACGACCGGGGTCGGCGTCGTAGCCGATGCCGGCACCTATTCGGCCAATCGGGTGGCCATTCGGCGAAGCGACCCCTACGAACCGGGGCTCTGTGATCTTCTCGCCGTCGAACCCCGGTTGGGGAACAGTGCGAACAGAGGACTCTTATGACTTTCAAGAAGTGGGTCAAAAAGGCCTGCTTGGTAACCGCGCCCGTGGCGGCCTCGGCCATGCTGGTTGTCGGCCTGTCCACGAACGCCCAAGCTGCCACCGGCACCCTTACCTGGCAGGGAGCCCAGGGCCAACAGTGGACCTGGCGCAACCCGCCAAGCGGCACGTGCAGCAACTTCGGCGGCAACACGGTCGCTTACAGGCCCCACAACAACACAGGGGAACGGCTCACCGTGTACACCGAGTTCGGATGCTCCGGCTCCAAGGCGGAGTTCGGCCCCGGCGCCTACACCACAAGCTGGACCCCGTACTACAGCTTCAAGTACTAGCCTCGGGCTTTCACGTGGTGGGCTGTCCGAAGCGTGATCGAAAATGCGAGAAGTGCTTCTGACCTGCAACGATAAGACTTGTCGAGGGTCCAGATCGTGCCGTGGAAAGAAGCACTTCTCAGGTGAAGAAGCGTATCGGGTCGTACCCGCGTGTCCGCATCGAGGGCGGTGGCCGGGCGGTGGTCTCCCAGGCAGGGGGCGTGCTGCTGGTCGAGACCGTCCGCAAGTCCGGCTTGGGCTCCGCGATATCAGCGGCACTGGCGCCGTGGCGGAAGGCTCGGGCGGTGCACGATCCGGGCAAGACAGTGCTGGATG
Source organism: Streptomyces subrutilus (assembly GCF_001746425.1). Taxonomy (GTDB): domain Bacteria; phylum Actinomycetota; class Actinomycetes; order Streptomycetales; family Streptomycetaceae; genus Streptomyces; species Streptomyces subrutilus_A. Next base: position 545,759 of record NZ_MEHK01000002.1, read on the forward strand.
TGGCCCTCGCGGGCCGTCCCGGCGCAGCCGGCCCGCCGGGTACCGGCCAGGGCGAAGCATCCGGCAGGGGGTGCGCCGCCATCGGCGTCGGTCCGGAAGCTGGCCGGGAGGCTGGCGGCGAAGCAGCGGCGGACGTACGCGCCCCGCCGAAGCGGACGGCCCCCCGGAAGCCGGCCCCGCGTTGGACTGCCCTGCGGCGCAAGGCAGTTGAGGGCCCGCGGTACTCGGTCCCGGCGAAGCAGCAGATTGACCCGGGGTTCATGTGCGACCTGGCGCGGGGGTCCGCGGACAAGAAGTTGCAAGCGGCCTGTGACAAGAGTTGGAAGTGATTTTGCGCCGCCCGTGACGCCCTTGCGAGGAGCGGTGAAGCGCTGCCGCTCCTCGCCCTGTTCGCCCCAGTTACGCATGTAAAGTTCGGACTGGCAGCAGCAATTTTCGCGTCCCACGTCGGCGAACCGGCTGTCGAGCTTTCCGACTATGCCTGATCGGTTGGGATGCCCGCGACTGTCTTGGTCGAATCGAACAAGGCGGGTCAGGATCCGGCGTAGTGGCTGCCGCCGTCGGCGCAGGCGCTCTGCCGATACGGCGCGGAGGGGACCGTCAGGAAGCTCCGGCGGGTCGGTCTGGCGGAGAGCTGGAACGAGATCGGATGGGGAGCCGAGGTCGAACGGTCCTCCCGCACGGCCGCTCCTGCCAGGGTTTTCCGTCCGCGCGGCCATCCGCCAGGCGTTCCGGGCCGACATGGAGGACGAGCTGCCGTTTTGTGCTCCGGCGCACGACACCAGGCCGGTACGCGCCAATTGTGGGTGGTATGCGCCTTCGCTGACTTGGTCGGCCTGGGCGACTCTGGAACGTCTTGTCGCTGCGACGGGTGGGGACGCCGTGCTGGGAAGAGTGGGGCAGCCGCGCTCAGCCCGGGTTCCACCAGCTTCCAGTCGCCGGCTCCAGTGCGCTGAACGGAGAGTTATTGTGCATGCCGAATCCGCCCCTCCCCGTGCTGTCGCTCCGCTGCCGCGTTCCCGCCGGGCGGGTTCGGGTGTGGGAATGGAGGCCGCCCGGGTCTGCCGGGACCTGGTGAGCCGGCTCGCGGCGCAGGTGACGCCGGACGGCTGTGTGCCGGGGCCGTGCGCGAGCCGGGTTCTGGAGTCGGCGCTGCTGCTGGCGCTGCTGCGCCGGGAGGGACAGCACCCTGGTGTGCAGGAGGGGCTCGAGGGCTTCTTGTCACGGGATACCGGTGGTGGCAGGAGTCGTTTCGACTCGGCACTGAGCGACGCGGTACTCACGGGCCGGCAGGCCGACGCGGACTGGGTGCATGCGGAGCTTCTCGCCGGCTTCGACCACTTCACCTTCGCCCGCAAGCGGTTGTTCTTCGATGTGTGTCTCGCGTCCGTCGGAGCGATCGACTTCCACCCGGGGATGCGGCCGGAGCGCATCGACAGCGGGAACCGGGCACCCTGGGTTCAGATGATCATGCTGGCGCTCAAGGTGACGATCGCCCACGGACTGCGGCGGCCTGAGGCTGTCACCGCCGTCGAGCACGAACGGCTGGTGACGCTCCTGCGTGAAGGCCAGCGCCGCGGCGTGTGGGAGAACCACGTCACAGCGCACCTGCTGGCGCTCCTGGCCGTCAGCGCGGTCGCACCCCGCAGTGCCGACGTCGCCAAGGGCCTGCGTCTGCTGGTGGAGTGCGTGAACCCCGACGGCGGCCTACCCAGTATCGCGAACCTGTCCGTGTTCTGCACCGGCGTCGCGGGTCTTGCCCTGGCCAGGGCGGGAGCCGATCGCCAGGTGACCGAGCGCATGGGCGACTACCTTGCGGCCAGGCAGGGCCCGGACGGCGGCTGGCCGTTCGGCGAGCACATGATGCAAAGCGACGTGGACACCACCTCCTACGCCCTCGCCTTCCTCGCCTCCCTCGATACCGGGCGCTACGCCAAACCCCTCCAGCGGGCCGGGAGCTACCTGTCTGCGATCGCGGGCCAGGACGGGGGCTTTCCCACCTACGTCGCGGGGGACCCGTCCGAGGTGGGAATGACCGGCGGGGCCGCCAGCGCCCTGGGCTGGGCCGGGGAAGCACATGCCGGTCTGCTGGAGAACGCCGCCCGCTACCTGCTCGGGGCGCAGAAGCCTGATGGCACGTTCGAGCGCAGCTGGACCTTGAGCGAGGCCAACACCATCTGGCGGGCCATGTGGGCCCTGCACTCGCTGCCCCCTTCCCGCCTGCCGCAGCTACGTGCCGCTCGCGAACAGGCGGTGGCTCGCTCACACCGTTTCCTCGACCTGGCGCAGAACGGCGACGGAGGCTGGGGATACCGCCTCGGTGATGCGAGTGACACCACCAGTACCGCGTACTCGCTGCTCGCCCTGTCCGCGATGGGACGTCACGTCGGGACAGACCACGTCGTACGCCGCGGCATCTTCCATCTCCTGGCCCGCCAGGAGGCCGACGGAGGATTCACCGCCCTGCCCGACCAGGTCGCCCCCCGGCCGCTGCTCTTCGACGCACCCGTCTTCGCCGACATCTGGGCACTGCTCGCGCTGGGTGCCTGTGATGAGAGCTGGCGCTGGTGACCTCGGTTGAGCGGCACACCGGCCAGACCGCGGATCGGACGACCTCCTGGGGGGCATCCCAGGAGGTTCTTCCCTTCCCCCCGCAGACTCCCTCGCCAGCCGCACCCCGAGCCGAGCAGGAGATGCACGGCTGGGCCAGGCGCATGGGCCTGGTCCCCGACCCTGCCGAGTTCGCGAGGCTGGCCAGGATGCGCCTGGGGACCTGGGCGGGCTACGTCCATCCGCTCGGCACCCCCGGCGAGCTGGCGCTGGCGGCCGAGTGGGTGGCCTTCATCTGCCTGGTCGACGACGTATTCGACTCCGACGAGCTCGCGGCTGACGACCGCCCCCAGGCAGTGCACGAGCTGCTGGCGGATCTGCTTCAGGTACTCGACGGCACGAGCAGCGGCCGGGAGCGGCCAAACTCCCCCTACGTCCGCGCCCTGAACGACCTGTGGCAGCGGACCGCCCCCACCGCGTCGCCTGGCTGGGCCGGCCGCTTCACGGCCGACTACCGGGACTTCGCCGCAGCGAGTGTGGCCGAGGCCCGGCTGCGACAGCAGGCGACGCCCCTGGGTCTGCAGGAGTACCTCGCACTGCGCCGGCAGAGCATCACCATGCTGCCAGCTCTGCACATCGGCGAAGCCGTCAGCCACATCGAGCTGCCCGACCAGTGGCGTACGCACGATGTCGTGGGCGCCCTGCGCCAGACAGTGGTTGACGCGGTCGGCTACGGAAACGACATCGCCTCGGCAGAGTCGGAGCACGCCCGGGGCCAGGACAACCTCATCTCCATCCTCCATCGCGAACAGACCACATCCAGAGACCAGGCGTACGCCATCGCCCGCGCCATGCTCCACGAGCGTCTTCGCCACTTCGACGCCACCGCCTCACACCTCACAGCCCCAGGCGGATCCCAGACACAAAGCACCACCGCCCCGCCGCCGATGGTGCTGGCCTATGCACAGATGCTCCAAACCTGGATGCGCGGCACCCTGCAGTGGTCCTTCGAGACCGCCCGGTTCGTCCCCGACACCGCACAGGACAAGGCAAGAAGACCGGAGGACGGCGGACATGAAGGATGACACCAACACCGCAGCGATCACACTGCCCACCCAGCGCCGCTGCCCCATGCACCCACCGGACGAATACGCCCGCCTGCGCGCCGAACAGCCAGTAGCACGCCTGGCCTTCCCCGACGGCCCCCCAGGCTGGCTTCTCACCCGCTACGACGACGTCCGCGCCGCCTTGGCCGACCTCAGGCTCAGCTCCCGCAGGCCCCATCTCAACTCCCAGGTCAGAGCCAGTCTCATCACGGAAGCGGAGATGGCGCAGTTCCGGACATCGGACCTGCTCACCAGCGATCCACCCGAACACACACGGCTGCGGCATCCGCTCATCGGGCAGTTCTCCATGCGCCGCATCCGCACGCTGCGCCCCCGCATCGAGAAGTACGTGGACGAGCACCTGGACGCCATCGCGGCGATGCCCTGTGGCCCGGTCGATCTTGTTCCCGCTCTTGCCCTGCCCGTGCCGTCCCTGGTGATCTGCGAACTGCTGGGCGTCCCCTACACCGACCACGATCACTTCCAGCGCCTCACCGGTGAGTTGCTGGCCCTGGACCGGACGCGAGAGGAACTGCTGGCCAGCAAGAAGGCCATGCACGCGTACCTGCGCGGCCTGGTGGAAGCCAAGCGCCGGGATCCGGTCGACGACCTCCTGAGCGGGCTGACCCAGCACCGTCCGCCTGACGGCGGACCGCCGCTGGCCGACGGCGAGATCGTCTCCCTCGGGCAGCTGATGCTCATCGCCGGTCACGAGACGTCCGCGAACATGATCTCCCTGAGCATCCTGACCCTGCTGCGCTCACCCGCCCTCTGGCAGAGCCTGCAAGCGGACCCGTCCCTCATCGACAACGCCGTCGAGGAACTGCTGCGCTACCACACCATCCTGCAGTTCGGACTGCTCAGGGTCGCCCGTGCAGCACTCGTTATCAGGGGACAGCGGATCGAACCCGGAGAACGCGTTGTCCTCCACATGCCTGCCGCGAACCGTGACCCGCTGAAGTTCCCCGATCCCGACCGCCTCGACCTCCACCGCCCCAACAGCCGCCAGCACCTCAGCTTCGGCCACGGACCCCACCAGTGCATCGGCCAGCAACTAGGACGCCTCGAAATCGAAATCATCCTGACCAAGCTGCTGCACCGCTTCCCCACCCTCCAACTGCACGATGCAAGCACCCCACCTGCCACCCACGACCATGCGGTCGTCTACGGACTCCGAGCCCTGCAGGTCACCTGGTGATTGACCAAGGAGCGGGGAGGAAGTGTCGGCCGACTCCCGGTGGGTGCTCACGCGTGACGGTGAGGGTGATTACAGCGAAAGCGGCAGGAACGGCACTGGCCACGGCGCAACCAGCGTCAGCGGGAGGGACGGCGACTTTCTGTCACCGGACTTCGGCGTGGCTGCTGTGACCATCACAGCCCCGGCCGCGCCATGATCGGCCAGACGATGATCAACGCGAAGGTCGGCGCGTTCCTGATTGCTGTGCATCGTCTTCTGCCCCGTCGTCTCCGACATCCCCATGGCCGCCCTCGTCGCTGTCATGATCATGGCGTCCTTTGCGACCTTCGACTGGCACTCCCTCGCACGGCGCATAACGCGACGGGCGTAGTGCGCCGGAGCTGCCGCAACCTTGCTGCTGCACCCCGGTCGCGCAGGCCGCAAAGCGCCCCGGACCTGCCGCGCCGCTGCGCATGGGGGCAACCGTCGCATGTCATCATTAACTCTGTCACTACATGTCACGATTGCATCGCGGAGAGTGAAATGGGCAACGGGTTTCCGACCGAGAAATTCTTCCGCATCATCAACGAGGACACGGGGCTGTGTCTGGCTGCCGCAGACGGGGGGACGTCCTACGGCATGCAGGAGGCGCATGACCGCTGGACTGGCGAGAAGGGCTTCATCCCCTACAGCCACACCAAAGACCAGGTCCTGGTCGTGAGCCGTCCCAGGAACGCGAGGCGCGAGATCTGGTTCTTCGACGACAGGGCGAACACCTACGGCGACGAATTCTGGCACCTGGTCAACATCAACAAGGACATCCGCAGTGCGTACGCCCTCCATGTCGGGGTGGTCGGCTTCGGAGGCCCGGTTGAGGTGGGCCTGTTTGGCTGGGGCAGGCAGGACCAGACCCAGTGGAAGGCCGACGGCGGAATGTTCTGGCCGGGGTCACATGAGGACAAGGTCGTCACCGTCCTCTCGGACGGCAACGGTAACCACCGGGCCGTCGTGGCGGATCGCGGTGCCCCGAACCAGCAGTGGCGCTTCGAAGAAGTAGAGGTACCAGGCGAATCCGTCCCCACCCGCAGGAACGACACGTGAGCGGCGGACCGTCACGGAGGGCACAAGCGCCGACTTACACCCAGATACTCCTCAACCTCCGCTAACTGGGTAGCCGGGGTGGGCGGTGGCGCGGTTCACTCCGCGCCGCCCCGCAGGTGGCCAGCGTCTAAACTCGCGCTTTCATGAGACGGGCTGTCCGACGGGTGGTCAGGGAAGCGAAAAGTGCCTCTGACCAGCAAGAATGAGGATTGTCGAGGTCCTTGTTCCTGCCACCGTCGGAGGCACTTCCCAGGTGAAGAAGCGTATCGGGTCCTATCCACGCGTCCGCATCGAGGGCGGCGGCCATGCGGTGGTGTCCCAGGCTGGGGCCGTGCTGCTGGTCGAGACCGCCCGCAAGGCCGGGCTGGACCGGGCGGTATCGACGGCGCTGACGCCGTGGCGACGCCCGAGGGCGGTGCACGATCCGGGCAAGATCCTGCTGGACGTGGCCCTCGCGGTCGCGCTGGGCGGGGACTGCCTCGCGGATGTCGAGATGCTGCGGGCCGAACCGGCCGTGTTCGGGCCGGTGGCCTCCGACCCGACGGTCTCCCGCCTCATCGACACACTCGCCGCCGCTGGGCCGAAGGCCCTCCACGCGATACGGGCCGCGCGGGCCGCAGCACGCGAGCGCGTCTGGAACGTGGCCAAGAACGCGGCCCCGGACGCCGCAGGGCAGGTGACCGTGGACCTGGACGGGGTGCTCGTGCTGGCCCACTCCGAGAAGCAGGACGCCACCGCGACCTGGAAGAAGACCTTCGGACACCATCCTCTGATGGGGTTCGTCGATCACGGAAGCGGTGGCAGCGGGGAGCCGGTGGCCGGCCTGCTCAGGCCCGGCAACGCTGGCAGCAACACCGCCGCCGACCACATCGCCACGGCCCAACTCGCCCTGGCCAGCTGCCGAAGAAGTACCGGCGTGGACGCCAGACGCTGATCCGTACCGACTCCGGCGGTGGCACACACGAGTTCGTCGCCTGGCTGGCCCAGCGGGGCAGGTGGCTGTCGTACTCGGTCGGCATGACCATCACCGACGCCATCCACCAGGCCGTCCTCAAGGTCCCGCCCGCCGCGTGGACGGTGGCCGTCGAGCCGGGCGGCGAGATCCGCCACGGTGCCTGGGTCGTCGAACTCGACGGCGATGTACTCAAGGGCTGGCCGCAGGGGATGCGGCTGATCGTCCGCAAGGAACGCCCGCACCCCGGCGCGCAGTTGCGCTTCACCGACGCCGACGGACTGCGGCTCACCGGGTTCGCCACCAACACCACCGGCATCCCGATCGCCGCACTCGAACTGCGGCACCGCCAACGCGCACGAGCCGAGGACCGCATCCGAAACGCCCGCGCCACCGGCCTGCGCAACCTGCCCCTGCACGACACCGCGCAGAACCAGATCTGGCTGGAGGTCGTCCAGATCGCCCTCGACCTCCTGGCCTGGATGCCCATGCTCGCCCTGACCGGCAAATCCCGCAGATGGGAGCCCCGCCGTCTCCGGCTCCGCCTCTTCTCCGCCGCCGCCCAGATCGTCACGACCGCCCGCCGCCGGCACCTGAGATTCGCGCGCCACTGGCCATGGACCGACGTCATCACCGACGCCCTGGCACAGCTCGAAGCTCTCCCGAACCCCGGCTGACCAGCACGTTCCCGTCCCTACGAGCAGCATCGCCCCGACCGGAGCTGTGGAACCCGGCGCCCACCCGACGCGACAGCCGGGCTATCAGCCTGGCCACCACCAGCCCGAACAACCGAAACGGCCCGCCGAAGAAACCGACGGACCGTCACGAAAGATCGAGGCTAGGCGGCGTCACGTCGGTCACGCCTGGAACCAGATGAGTGTGCTGGCCAGGGTGATAGCCGCGAGGTACCGGTCGGGTAGCTCGTCGTAGCGGGCGGCGATACCCCGACATTTCTTGAGGCAGTGGAAGCAGCGTCCGACGACGTTGCGGCGTTGATAGATGGCCCTGTCGAAGCCGCAGGGCCATTCGCGGCGCCGGCGTCGGCCCGCGAGCTGCCCGACGCGCTCGGGGATGGTGCCTTGATTCCGCGTCTGCGCAGTAGGCACGGAAGGTTCGGGCGGACTAGCGCGTGTATCTTTGAGGCTGATCAGTTGATCGGATATGCCTGTCCGCTTAGTGATCACTGATGCGATGTGGGACCGGATCAAACCGCTGATGCCGGCCGATCCGGTCCGTGGACGGCGGTGGGCCGACTACCGGCGCACCCTTGAGGCCATCGCGTGGAAGTACCGAACCTGCTCGCCTTGGCGGGACCCGCCGGATGAGCTGGGCCCGTTTCGGACCGCTCACAAGCGACTGATCAGGTGGGCCGTCGACGGCACCTGGGAACGGATCCTGGCTGCGCTGTTGGCGGCAGCCGACGACGCTGACGACATCGGCTGGACTGTGTCGGTGGACTCCACCGTCTGCCGCGCCCCCCAGCACGCCGCTGGCGCCAGAAAGAGGGGCGCCGGACCGGGCCGAGCCTGACGACCATGCACTCGGGCGGTCCCGCGGCGGCCTGAGTACGAAAGTTCACCTCGTCAGCGACAGCCTTGCACGGCCTCTGGCCCTCCGGGTCACCGCAGGCCAGGCGGGTGACGCGCCGGCCTTCGAGATCGTCATGGCGAGCATCCGTGTTCCTCGTACCGGTCCGGGGCGACCGAGGACTCGGCCGGAAGCCGTCCTGGCAGACCGCGCGTACTCATCCCGCGCGATCCGGCAGCATCTACGACGTCGTGGGATCCGGGCTGTCATTCCCCGGCCGTCGATCAGGTCGGTCACCGGGGCGAGGCCGCACCGGCGGCCGCCCGCCCGCCTTCGATGCCGAGGCATACAAGCAGCGCAACGCGGTCGAGCGATGCATCAACCGGTTCAAGCAGTGGCGCGGCCTGGCCATGCGGACGGACAAACTGGCCATCGCCTTCCAGGCCGCACTGCACCTCGCCGCCATCCTTGTCTGGGCCGCCCGGCGATAATCCGCCCCATGGCGCTCAGCTGCGGGGATGTTCACTGGCTGGACAGCGTAAGGCGGCCGGGGAGGGTGTGTGGAAGGGCCAGCGCCACGTCCAGGTCGTCACGGCACTCGGATCCTCACCGAAGCCCACGCGGCGGGGATCGGCGTCGATCAGGCCGTCGCCCTCGTCAACACCGCGGCCGTCGCTGCGCAACTGCTCCGGTCGGCGGCGCGGCTACCAAGACTCTGCCCTGTTGGCCCAAGCAGCCGAGCCGGCACCGCGGCGCGACGGGTGCATCAGATCCCCGCGCTGGCCGCGGCCGGCAGCTGGGCCCGGGCTGTGCTTGGCCGCCGTTTGCGATGCCCGAGCGGAACTGGCCACTCGTGCCCGGCCCGGACATCGCCACCACACCTCCACCGTCTTCCCTCGTGCCCGTGACAGCTCCGGACTGGTCAGACCTTGGTGTTGGTGTACCGATCGCCCTTGAAGAGGTAGACGTGCGTGCTGCTGTTGGGGACGGCGCAGGCGGCGTCCAAGTTGGAGGCGAAGGTGGTGCCTGCCAGCTGCGGCCAACCGGTGGCAATGGACAGCGGACCGCGAATGATCCTGTCGTAGTGGGCGTTGTAGCGCACGTACTGATCCCCCTTGAACAGGTAGAGGTCGGTGCCGTGGCCGGGGACGGGGCAGGCTGCCTGGATGTCCCGTTCGAAGATGGTGCCGGCCAGTGGTGGGAACGCTTCAGCGATCTTCCGGGGCCCCCACTTGATCTCGTCCTCGTGGTTGTTGTAGTTGACGTACATGGCGCCGGCGAACAGATAGAAGTCCGTGGGCTTGCCGGGGACCGCGCACGTGGCGTCGACCCTGCGGGTGAAGGCAGTCGACTCCAGTCCGGGGAAGCCCTCGGCGATATCCTTAGGTCCGGAGGTGACGCCTTCCGTCCGCACGTCGTACCTCAGGTACTGCTCGCCCTTGAACAGGTAGACGTCTTTGTGGGCGTCGTTCGGCACGTTGCAGGCAGCGTCCATGTCATGGCTCACCATGGTGCCGAACAGACCGCGCCAGCCAGTGGAGATCAGGCTGCCGTCGCCCGAGGGAGCGGCGCCGGGTTCGTCCCCCGTGTAGCGGACATTGAGGGAGAAGCGGCCCATGCCATAGTCTTTGCGGTCGAACGTCCAGGGCATGGTGCGGTTGGGCCTGTTGTAGAGGGTGGCCATGTCCGCCCGGCCGAAGGCGAAGCCGCGTGATTGGACCAGGTCGTCTTTGTTGCGCAGGGGCTCCCACAAGGTGGCAAGAAGGCTCAGGCCCATGTGCACATAACCGTAGAGGTCCAGCTTGGGGATGATGCTGGAAAAGTTGGCAGAGATCTGCAGCAGCTCGACGACCTTTGTCAGAGCGGTACCGAGCGCGTCGTACCACTCGTCGTTGGACTGGTCTTTTTCCCACAGGGTGATCACCGTGGTCCCGCAGCCGTCCAGGCGGGTGTCGAAGAAGACGTGGCTGCCGGTCACGTAGTCCCCGTAGATCGGGTACTCATCGCGCTCCTCGACCGATCCGGTGTGCGTGGTACGCGTTTTGAACGTGTAGCCCCCGGCGTTGGAGGCAGCCGTCCAGTAAATCTCGTCCCTGCCACCGCCCTGGTCGCCAACCGCCTCGTGGCAGTAGAAGGAGTCCCATTCCAGCCTGGCCCGGAACGGTTCACGCGCCTGGAGGCCGTCGGCCTCATCATCACCCTCGCCAGTGAACGTGGTGACGCCGTAGCCGTACTCGGCCAGCGCCGCGGTGAACTCCGGAGTGTCGACGCTCCCTCCGTCGGCGAGCCTGGCCCGGTCCACCACCGCAACGTTCGGCATCCGGGCGATCCGCGGCAAGACCTCCGCTACCGCAGCCAGGTAGCTCTCACGGTCAAAGCCCTCCGACAGGCTCCGGGTGGCGACCGCCTGCGGCACGATCGCCACCGACCGCCCCTCAGAACGCTGCTCACGGTAGATACGCCCGATCGCGCCCACCTCATCCTCGCCCAGCACCTGCTGCAGCGGAGCCAGGATGGACCGCTCCAGCTGGGTCAGCTCCAAGCCCTGTTCCGCCCGCGCCGCAGCGTGCAACCACACTCCCGAAAGCAGATTCACCGAGCCGCTCTTGGCCACACGGCTCGCCCCAGCCCCCTCCACACCCACTCCGGACAGCAGCGCCTGCCACCGCCCCAACCTCTGCTCCCGCGCCTCAGCGGTCATCATTGCTTCATTCGTCACGGCCTGTCCCTGTCTGTCATACGTACACGCACCGGACCGTGCGGCCCGGCCATACACGACCCTGGAAGCGCACGGCCACTTAGGGGGCAGCTGTGCCGATAGGCGGATATCGCCTCTGTGTAGCTGGCCAGCCTCCCGTCCCAACAGGCCCTGGGCGACAACTCACCCGTGCGGGCGGCTCGATTCACCGCAGAAACGAGCCTGCGTCCTCGGCCCTACCAGGGCCGAGGTAGCCGGATTCTCCGGAGCCCCTGCTGACGTCCGCCTAGACGACAACCAGGACCTCGTTCTCGCGGGGGAGTGCTCCCGCTGGCGCAAGGTGGCCGCGGACGAACTATGGCTGCTCCGGCTGTTGGCCGTTGTGGCTTGTTGTGTTCGAACGAATACCTAGTGTGCTTGCCGGTGTGGATCAGGGGCAGGGCTTGAAGCGTTCCGAAGTCGCATGGAAGGACGCTTGGTTATGGCTCACCGGAAGGTGTATCTCGCCGTCGGCAGGACCGGCACCCGGATCTACCGCTTCGATCCCATCGATGGTGACACCCGTGTCGTCGAGGACGTGCGGCCCTACGAGGCCGGCTACACCGCTATGGGGGCGCAGTACCGCGGCGACGACAAAGAGCCCTTGTTGCTGGCGGTGAGCCGCGACAAGCTCATCACCATCGACGTGGCGGCCGGCACCCTGAAGGAACAGGTCATCGACGGGCTGCCGGACGGGCCCTGGTTCGACGGCGACATGGATCCCGACGGCAAGACCCTCTTCGCCGTCAGCAATCCCGGCACACCCAGCTACGCCATCGACGTGGCGGCCGGGAAGGCCGTCCCCCGCAACGCACCGGGAGGCGGCCGGTGGGACGACTTCGCCTACCATCCCAAGAACGGGCGGCTGTATTCGGTGGAGGGCGACAACGGCGACCTGCTGCTCGTCGACCCGGGCCGGCAGCCCATGAAGACTGTCCTCAAGCAGGGTGTCTTCCCGCCCGCGCAAGCCAGTGCCGCGGCAGGCTCCCGCAAGGCGTACTCGGCCACCTTCTTCGACCAGGACGGCAACTTCTACGCCGTCGACTCCGCCGGCAACGTCAACCACCTCGACGTGACCACAGCGACGATCCCCGACCACTCGCAGCGCATCGGTCGGGGCAGGGTGCCCGTCGGCAACCTGGAGATCATGAACGGCGCCGGGCGCATCACCCCTCTGCCCGTCCCGCCCAGTTACGACGAGATCACCGTGACGAAGAAGTTCAACCGGACATGGGAGAACAGTGAGCCCCGGGGCCGGGTCTACAGCTTCGACCTCACGCTCACCGCCATCGGCAAGGACAGCGGCACGGCGGAGGACGTCAGGAAGTTCCGCATCTCCTTCGACCTGCCGACGGTCAAGGGCGCGAAAGCCGAAGCATCCGGCGTGGAGGTCATCGCCCAGGACGGCAAGGCATACCTGGACTCGGTGGGCGACCAGTTCCTCGCCGCGGGCACGTCCCGGCCGATCACCGTGCTGATCACCGTGCCGGGCGACCCGGCTCGCCTGCCCCAGGAGTACCCCCTCGATGGCCTCAGGGCCACCCGCCTGCCCAGTCACTGACACGCCACCAGAGATACCGCCCTGCACGGCGCGCACCCACTGCGCAGGGCGGTGCCTCACTCGCGCGCAGCCGTCCCCTCGCAGTGGCGGGCGGCCACCGAAGCGGCGTCCACACCACCGGATCCGTAAGCGCGGACGGGCCACCGGATCACCCACGGGCTGCTGAGCGCATCGCCTCGCTGCCGGCGCGAGCTACCCCGCCGTGTGCCGAGCCGCCGTCTGTGCCGCACCTGCGTCGCACCGCCCCGACGGAGTGCAGTGCATCCACGCCGGTACGCCAACCCCCGAACACCCGCCTCTCCAGTCCAGCCCCAGCTCAGCGCGACGCGCATGTGCCGCGCCGAGCCGCGGCACACATGCACACATGCACACAAAGGAGTCCCCACTGATGAGCCTGACCGCCGACCAGACGTCCGCCGGGCAACCGGAATACGGCGATGCACAGTACCCCTTCCACATCACCAAGGAAGAAGAACGGCAGCTGCGCCTCAGGGGTGCCGAGGCCGCCCCGTCCCTCGTGATCGGGCAGGCCACGTCCTTCGACGAGTACGCCCGCCAGCTGATGATCCCTCCGGCCGTCATGGACCTCGCACGCAAGGCCGAGGACCTGCGCCTGTCGGCGTGGGAGATCGAGGCGATGCGCAAACACCTCGCCCCCGCCACCGCACCCGGCGAGAAGGTGGGACTGCTGCGCCAGATCCTGGTGGAGAAGTACAACCACGACAAGACCCACCCGCCGTACATCCGCGTCGCCTGCACCGGCCGGGGCGACTACGACCACCTGGCAGCCGAACACGGCCACCTCCACCCCGACGACCACCCCAAGGGCGACATCGGCTCGCCCGTCGTCCTGGAGATCTGGCCCGCCCAGCACTACTCGCCCATCCACTCCCACGGCCACACCACCGGCATCGTCTTCTGCCTCGCCGGCCAGCTCGACGTCATGGTCTACGAGCACCTCGACTGGGACGCCCGCAAACTCGGCCTGCTGACCCTCACCCCCGGCCAGTGCGCCTGGCTGTCCAGGGACAACTACGCCGTGCACCGGGTGTACTGCCCGATGGACGGCGGCGGCGGCTCCACCGGCCCCGGCTACATGAACGCCTCCGCCGACTTCGGCGCCAGCTTCCACGTCTACCTCAACCCGGAGCAGACCGGCGTCGAGGACGAGGACGAGGACGAGGACGAGGACGAGGACGAGGACGGTGACAGCTACAGCCGTGACTCCTTCAACTACATCGACGAGGAGTCCAAGGAGCAGCGCCCCTTCGCCACCGAGTCCGACCTCTCCTGGGCCATCCTGCGCCGGGTCCTGGCCAACACCCCACTGACCTGAGTCCAGCGAGGACGCCGCCCCCTCTGCCGCGGCTTCGCGTACAGAGAGGATTCAGCGCCAACTAATGTCTGAGCGGCAGCGGCCGGGCAGCAAGGTCTTGTGTGAATGGGTGCGGCGGTGGCACTGGATGGGCGTCAGCCAGGCCGGGATGGGTGGTACCAGCTCATGACAGGCAGCCGTAGTGATCCTGGCTGTCGGGAGGAGACCAAGCTGCTGCCGTCGGGTGCCGATTGGGCGGATGATCGGCTGCCAACTGCGTACCTGTTCACAACGAGGAGACACGGGAGGCGATCGAGGCCGCACCTGAGCGGGTCATCGCGGCGGTGCTCGCCTGGAATGAGGACGGCGTCGCCGTCATCCGGTACTGCAGGCGGCACCCCCACGTCCAGCGACGGGAGGAGTCGATCGGCCCACGCCGGGTATCGCCGTAGGAGCGAGCGTACGCCCCTGTCTCGGTTGTGCGCTGCGTGAGCCGTCCTCACTCGAGTGAGTGATATGCCGCCCACATGCGCGTTCGTACCTTGAAAGCGGCATATCCCGTTGCCTGCTCAGGGAGGAACCATGCCAAAGTTCCATACCGGTCCGATCGCCGCCGCGGCCGCGTTAGTCGTGGGCACCAGCGCCATCCTGGCGGCGCCGAGCGCGGTGAACGCAGCACCTTCTGCGCCCGCTGCTCCCCGGGGCATCGAGAAGCTCCACACCCAGGTCGACCTCCCGGCCGGGGCCTGGAGGGACACGATCCAGGTCCGCCTGCCGCGGGCCGGCACCTACGAACTCGACGCCGACGTCCGAGGACGCCTGTCCGGCACACCCCCGGTGAACACCTACATCACCGCCCGCCTGTGGAACGCCACCACCGGCACCGAAGTCCCCGAAAGCGCCCGGCTGATCTACCAGATCATCGACGGCAACCCCGGCAACGCCTACGCCGGCGGCAACCAGACCGCACCGATCAGCGAACTCGTCCAGGTCACCGGCCCAACCACCATCAGCCTGCAGGCCCAGCGCTTCGACGCCCGCGGCACCGCCGGCGTTGCCCAGATCTACTCCGACGCCCGCGGCTACACCTCCCTGCGCTTCAACCGCATTGCCCCCTGAGGAAACGGCGTAAAGGGTTCCGGCGGCCATCGCCCACATCAACAAGATCGCTCTGTCGAACACATCCCTTCAGGAGGGCTCATGCACGCAGTTACTGTCCCTGGCAGCCGGCGAACCAGCCGAACGTGGGCCATGGCCGCCGCGGCGACGGCAGTAGGCCTCGTGGTGCCGCTCATCGCGGCCGCGCCTGCTCACGCCGCTGCCTCGACCTACAACGCCTCCGGCACCTACACCTTCACCGTGCCGGGCGGCGTCACCAAAATCACCGCCTCGGTAACCGGGGCCGGTGGCGGAGGCGGGGGTAGCAGGTACGGTGCCTTTCCCTTTGCCGGCCAGGGCGGAGGCGGTGCAGGCGGCGGCGCCACGGTCAGCTGCACCCTGACCGTCACCCCCAATTCCAGCCTGACCATCACCGTCGGGACAGCCGGCACCCCAGGTCCACTCCACTACGGGGGCGGGGCCGGAGGTACCTCCTCCGTCACCATCGGCGGTACCCAGCGGGCCACCGCTGGCGGCGGCGCGGGAGGAGCAGGCCCCGCCGGGGTGTACGGGGGTGCTGGGGGTGCTGGCGGTGCCGCCGTCCTCTGCAACGGCACCGCCGCCACCCTCCGCGCCGGCAACCCCGGCACGAAGGGCGGGAACGGCGGCGTCGAGAGCAACAGCGGAGGCATCGGCGGTACGGCGGGAGGGCCGGTACCGGCATCCTGCACCGCCAACACCGGCCGAGGCGGGGACGGTGCCGCCGGCGGCGTCTTCACCGGGTACGCCGGCAATCCCGGCAACCCGGGCTGTGTGGTCCTGACCTACTGACAACACCAACTCACCAGAGACGGCCGCCGCCCCAGCCGCTGCAGGCGGGCAAGGCGCCGACCATGTTGGGGCAGCCGCAGCCCGGCCCTGGAGTTCGGTAACCGCCGTACGTGGAAGCGGCCTTCGTCTGGCCAGATCCCGGAGGCCAGGGCGGCAAGCAATGAGCCAAGACGGTGCGGTCGCCGGGAGACGAGCGCGGGCTGCGCCCCGGAGAGCTTCAAGGCGCCGCCCGCCGTGCGGGGGGCAATCCGTCACCAGGCAGTGGTGACGCCTCTACCGTCCTGGCAGGCGTCACAAGACGCCGGTGACCACCAAGGGGAAACACATGCGCAAGATCCTCATGTCGCTCGGCGCGCTATCCGCGGCCGGCATGCTCACCGTGGGGCTGACCACGTCCGCGCAGGCGGCCACGGGCACGCTGTACATGACGCAGGCCGGGCAGACCACGACGTATACCGACCCGAAGCAGGGCCTGTGCGTCACCAGCGATCCGGCGAAGGGTGACGTCACGTTCATCAACCGGACTAACGGGGTGGCGTGGACCTACTCCAGGCCCGGGTGCGACCGCGCGTACCAGGTCGACTACCTGCGTGTCGGCCAGCGGCTCACCCTGCCCGCGGGGTGGTCGATCCTCATGCTCCAGTGACCTGAACCGTCCGTGTGCTCGTCGGCGGTCGGGTTGACCGCCGACGAGCGCACGCATGTCGCGGGGCGTTGTGCAGGCCGTCTGTCGGGCGCCGGTGAGGTCCGGCAGCGGTCGCGCAGGGAAGGCACCGCGGCCTCGGAGCGGCGGGTGCCGCTCCGAGGCTGGTGGAAGGGTGTCAGTCTGCGATCTTCACGTACGTCAGGTAGGAGCGGTCGCCCTGGAAGGCGGAGGCTTCGAGTGTGGCGTCGTCCAAGCCGTTGCCGGGTCCGCCACCTTGGAGGACGGCCTGCACGCGGACCGTCTTGGAACCTTCGGCCTCGGACACGGTGACCAGCCCGGTCATGGGGGTGGGGCCGTGCGTGCAGTGCTGGAAGCGGGTGTCGCTCGCCGCGCGGAACTGGTGCTGCGCCGACTGGCGGGGCCAAGCTCGACGGCGCCGGACTGCGCGTGGACCAGGCGGACCTCGGTCCACAGGTTCGTGCCGCCGCCGTCGTCGATGGTCGCGCAGATGTTCGTGTCGATGTCGCCGGTCACCAGGTAGACGCCGGGGTGGGGGAGCGTGGCCTGCAGGGTGGTGTTGACCCAGGTGTCGTTGGCGCGGGTGGGCCGCAGGTCGACGTCGGGGACCGGGGTGGCGGCCTCGCCGCGCAGGGGTGTCAGGTAGGCGCGGACCGTGTAGTCCTGCGGGCAGTCGCCCGCTGCGGGCGACGCCACGACGATGTCGACCGACTGCCGGTTGTCGGCGATGCGGGTCGGCGCCGGTCCGGAGGTTCCCGCAACGCGGGTGCGCGGCACGAGCAGGCCGGACGGGGTGCACTTCAGCGCGTTGCAGGGGGTGGGGTCGATGTCCACGCCTCCGCACGGGTCGCAGCACGGTGAACCGGGGGAGGGCGGACGGGAGCAGGGGTCGCAGCAGGAGGAGGCGCTTTCGACGCAGATGGTGACGGTGTCGGTGTTGTTGCCGGGGCGGGGGTCGGTCTCGTTGGCGTCCGCGGTGGCGGTGTTGGTGAGGGGGCCGGCCTGGGTGGCCTTGGCCCGGAGGGTGAGGGTGGCGGTGGCGCCTTCGGCCAGGTCGCCGATGGCCCACCGGCCGCTGCCCGGGTCGTAGGTGCCGGTGGTGGCGGTGGCGGAGACGAAGGTCGCGGTCGACCTCTGTCCGCAAGGTGGGCAGCGCATCGGCCTCAGCGCTCCGGCAGAGCGCTGACACCCCGGTTGCGACCGCTTTGCCCATGTCGCTGGCGTCAGGGCGCGTCCACCTCGTCACCGCAAGGCCGGGACTTGTCGTGGTCGGCAGACGTCCCGCCTCGCGGTCCTGACCGCGCTCGGCGTGGACTGGGCAATTGTTCCCGCCGACCGGGCCAAAAGCGCTCCGGGTGACCCATGACAGTGCAGTGGAGCGTTGTATCACGGCGCAGGTGTGACCGTGGCCGAACTCCGCCGCGGCCGCCGCATCAAGGGGGGAAAGGCCAGTACGCCTACCGTGCTCCGCCGTACGGGTGGCAGGCGCACAAGAAGGCTGACCGAGGAGGAGATGGAGCAGGCCGGGGCGAGCCCGCGCCAGGCAGCTTCGGACAGTCGCGGCCGCGCTTGACGCCTCGCGGGCAGCGTGGGCATCCGGAGACTCTCCGGCGGATGCTCGCGAACACGACCGACCGGCCGCCGACCCTACGCCCCGCGCGAGCGCGGGGCGTAGGGACAACGAGGGCCCGGCCGGTCGGCCGGGCCCTTCTGCAGGAAGCCGGGGGCGGCGTCCCTTGCGCCAGCTGCCCGACCGCCGCCATCCGGGCCGAGTTCCACCCGGGTTGGGGCGCAAGGCTCCGGGGCAGGCTGTTCCTCCGCGACCGAGACCCTTCAGCTCCCCTTCGGGTCGCGCTTTCCGCCTTTGCCAGTCCCTCGGTCCATGGGCTGGCCGGGTGATGCAGCAGGGTCGTGCTTGTTGCCTTTGCCAGTCCCTCGGTCTACGGGCTGGCCGGGTGATGCAGCAGGGTCGTGCTTGTTGCCTTTGCCAGTCCCTCCTCGCTCCACTGGCTGGCTGCCCGGAGAGTTGCCGGGCTGGTTCTGAATGTCGTCGCGCTTGCTGATCAGACTCACCTCTTCACGGTGGTGACTGCAGGACTTCATCAGAATGCCACTCATAGATCTTTCCGACATTTCGTCCGTCGTGTCTGTTCGTGAGCCCGGGCCACGGTCAGCGCGGCGAACAGGCCGAGCTGCCCGTTCATCAGTGAGCGGGCCGCCGGTCCTGCCGCCCCTGGCATGGATAGAAGTCACCCAACGCTGGGGCCGGTCGCAGATGCCCACCAACGGCGCCTACTGACTCGGATCGACGACTTGAGGGTGCGGGAGTGCCTGGGGTCCCCAGAAGCTGCGGGGCCGGTGCCGGTCGCATCGCCATCCGGCGGCGTAGAAGCGGGCGGGCTGGCCGCATGTCGGGTTGCCGGTTTCGCAGCGTCCTCGGTGGAGGGTAGAAGCCGTCGGTGCTTGAGGAGCCGCAGGCGCAGTCGGTTCGTCCAGCTCCGGGGGGTCAAGGGTCGGCTCCGTCCTGGGTGCCGGGATCAGCTTGTCGATCGTGATGGCGAGTTCCACGCTGGTGATGCCGCGCGGCTTCAGGGAGGCGCTGGGTTTCCAGGTGTCCTCGCCGAACCGGCAGGTCGTGTCCGCTTCCCTGCCCGAGTAGTGGATCTCGTCGTCCAGCATGTCGGCTTCGGTGAGGTCCGGGCTGTCCACGCTGCGGTAGTCGGCCCACTTGTTCCGGTCCTTGAGGGGGACCCACAGGTGGCTGCCAGCGCGGGCGTCTTTGCGGGAGGGCACGAAGAGGGGTGCGATGTGACCGATGGCCGCGCCGATCAGCGTGCGGCCGACGGTGACGCTGGCGACGTCGCCGTCGAAGCTGGTCCACCCTGAGGCTTCATCGTCCATGCGGCGTGGGGTGTCCCACTGCAGGTGCACCTTGCCGCACCCGGTCTTGACCTTGCCGTCCGGGCAGGGCCGCTGGGCGGCGGCGACGCAGTGCCATTCGGCCAGGACGCGGTATCCGCCGACCAAGGCCAGGTCGGCGGCGTTGCTGATCTCCCGCCAGGTGACCTGGTTGGTCAGCATCCAGTTGGACCGGTTGACCAGGTGGAACGTGTCGTCGTGAGTGATCCAGTTCGGGCTGAGCCCGGCCGCGGCGTGGGCCTTGGACCGGCGCAGCACACTGCCGGCGCTGGCGTTGTAGTACTGCGCCTCACAGCCCAGATCCAGACCGCCGGCCCCCACGATGGTCACGTCGGGACGAGAGGACCGCAGCTTGGTGGACTTCTCCACACGGAATTCGAGACCGGCCGCCTGCGCGGTACGGGCCAGGAAATCCTTCATGGCCTTGTGCCGGTCACTCTCCTCCGCCGTCATCTCGTGAACGGTCGGAAGGTGCGCCGCGCGCAGCCGAAGAGCACCATCGGGCCCGCGGTGCTTACGCACGTACATGAAGGGGCTCTTCACCCCGCTGAACTCCGCCTTGCAATGCTGCCCCTTGCTGCTCTCCACACAGACGAGCAGCTCCCGGTCCCGCTCAGCCACCGGCAGAAGGAGCTCCGTGATCACGTCGGGCGCGCTGATGCCCGCTTTCGCGAGGCCGAGGTCGTCCTTGTCGAGTTCGAGAATCTCGCCCAATCCGGAATGCCAAACGCCATTCGCCACAGATGTCCCCCACCCGGTAGCAATGCGAAGAAGGCCGCGTTTCCACGGTACGACGCCTCACCGACAACGGGATAGAGACAGGCGTCAACTCCACGACGCCAGCGCTGCCAGCATGGATGCTGCTTGTGGCGGTCGCGTGATTGCTCTTCCTCTACCTGGACGCGGCCGTTTGTAGGCACCTCACCCTCGTCGGCCCCGCCCATCCCTGGACCGGCGCGAAGTTCTCCTCGGCATGGGGCACCCGCGTCATCCTCGACACCACCGTCGTCCAGCCGGACCTCGTCGCGGAGATCCGCGCCGACACTTCCATCGACCGGGGCGGCGTCTACCGGCAGCCGATCCGGTACGTGCGCCTGCGCCTGGACGCGAGCGTGGAGGACGTACCCCGGCTCGGCGGGGGTCCGGCCGCAGTCGCGGGCTGACCTGCCGCACGCGCGTAAGCGGTCCCTGGTCGAACAGCGGCATGGAATCCGCAGAGAAGCCCCGCGGCCACCCCGTCATGGGACACCCTGAGCTGTCTGCTCCGCGCGTCCCGAGAGGAACACTGCATGACCGAGGTCCCGCCGGACATCGCCGAATACCTGGCGTCCCCGGACACTCTCCCGGAATGGGTGCGCTTCTACCGCGCCTACCCGACCGTCACGGCCGCCGTCCAAGCGGTCGGCAACGGTGAGAGCGTTGCCGTGTTCACCTCGGAACACACCGCCTACGGTCAGCAGGTCATCCTCATCGATGGCAAGCCCGTCATCGAGGTCGTCCTGTACCCGAACTCCCAGGCCCGTGAAGCGCTGGTCACCGCCTACCTCAACCACAGTGATCCCGAGACGGCCACGGCCGCGATCCTTCACGCCCTGCCGCACCTGCTGCCCGAAGACATCGACCTGACCGGCATCGACTGCGTGGTGGAGCCCGGCAACGGGCTTGCCCCCCGCTTCGGTTTCCGGCGCCGCGTCTTCGCCGCCGGCCTCCACACCTGGCGGGACTACGACGAGCTCCACCCCCTCGGCGAGCTCTACCAGGTGCTGAGCTGGCACTCCACCGGCCACAACATCGCCGAAGGCACCGAAGCCGTCTCCATCCTCCGCTCCCACGGCCTGCCCGCCGTCGGCTGCGAGGCGTGCGGTGAACCCCTCACCAACCGGCACCCGGCCTGGCCCGGCACGTGGGTGTGCCTCGCCGAGGAGTACGGGCCTCGCTGCGACGCATTCGATGACCCCTTCCGGGAGCTGCACGAACTCGACGCCGCCGGTATTGGCGGCCCTCATGACCCATCCACCAGTGACCTGGAGCCGGTCACATAGCGACGCGTTGACCGCTACCGGCCCGACCGGGCCGGTCCGCCCTACCTGAACGTGATCGTCACCGTGCGCGTTGCCGAAGCCAACGTCACTGACTTCTCGCCCTTGCCGATCGCCTGGTCGATCTTTTTGATGTCCGACCAGGAAAAGCCCTCTCGTCGGTAACGGGCCCGCTGTTTCGGCGTCATGTGCTTGATGTCGTCCTTGCCAGCTGTGGTCATTCCCGCCCCGATCCACTTTGCGGGCCCACCCGTCATCTTCGGCATACCGTTCCCTCCACCCCAGCCGACCGGACGTAAGTTCCGCAGTCTGACTGATCCGCCTAGCGACGCCAGGTGATGACTTTCTCGCGTACGAGCAGCGGCTTGTCGTCCGGTCCTTTGACGTGCTCGCTGATCCAGACTGGGCGGTGGGTTTGTAGGCGTGGGTGCCATTGACGCCGCCAGTGCCCTCGGACAACCCAGCGGTGAGACCACTCGACCTCTTGTGCCTCGTCGTTGTTCCCGCCCGTTGCTGTCTTGCGCCGCAGGGTGACGACTGCGACGGGAGCGGCGGGTATCCGTCCTGCCCGCTGGAGTCGCCTCCGCTGGGCACGGTCCGCTTCCAGCTCACCAACGGCCACCAGCGGCTGCTGCATCAGGGTCCACATGGTGCGTGCGTATCGGCACAGGACAGCAGACTCGGGACGCATGGCGCCGATTTCTACCGACTGAGCCATCTGGAGAGGGCGACCCGCGGGCATGAACATCCCATTCCCCACGGGCGCGACAGGCGATCCGAAGAACTGGCGCTCCTCCTCGCCAACCACAGGCCCGATCCATTGGATAAGGATCCCGTCATCGTGCTGCTCCTCCGCCCACTTGTTGGCTGGGAGGACTCGATGGACGGGGCGCCACCGCAAGCCGCTGAACGGGTGGTCGTCCACACACTCCGGATCGGCGCACCGAATGGTGAAGGGCTCAGCGAGCACGAGAAATCCATGGCTCGAGGGCGGCTCCTCAAGGAGAACGTCTTCGTCCGGCAGAGTTTCCTGCGCCGCTTCCACGATGCGGACCATGTCTGGTGCCACCCAGTAGTTCTGCGCGATACGCAGACTGTCCAGCTCGTCTTGCGGTGAGTTACTGAACCCTTGCTTCGCGTAAGCCTCGGCTTCCATCTCCGCCAGCTCCGCGGCCGGCTTACCGGCGAACCAACCTGCCAAGGCCAGCTTGATGTCCAGGGTCTCCTCGGGCCGCATCGCCCTCCCTCCACACCGCAGTGCAGACACGTGTACGGGGGGACATTCTGCAAGACAGGGGGTTGCGCGCGCAGTCGTTTGGCCGATCACGGCCGGCGGCCCGCACGGGGCTCAGTGGGGGCCCAGAGAGGCGAACTTCTGCTCGGACTCGTGCACCTTGTGGGCACCTTGGGCTGTGGCCCAGTCGACGCGCTCGCTGATGCGGTGGTCGTGGAAACCCATCCGCAACGGGTCTGGCTGAGCCACGAAGGCCGAGAGCGGAGGCCAGGCCGTCCCGCGGGGCCGCGCAGCCTCAGCCACCGCCTCGTCCCACGAGGCGCGCTCCGCGGAATAGGCGGCGGCCGCCGCTGGGAACTCGAATATCAAGGTCTCACCATTCACTACTCGGGGACTGCGAATCGAGACCTCGGAACCGTCCACGCTGACGACGGCCACGACATCATGGGCAGTGGCCTCGCCCTGCTGCACCAACCCGTAGCGACCCGGTTCGACCCAATCACCCTCCCACCGGACATCGTCACGCTCGATATCCCGTGCCTCTCCACGCCGCGCGTACACATTGGCTTCCTCAGCAAGCTGATTCGCCTGCTCAGCCAGCCTCGTGGATGCGCTGCTCTGGACGTTCGCCGCCTGGGCCAGCTCGTTCGCCCTACTCGCATGTCTGTGCGCCAGCTGCGCGTACACCAGCGCGGCTATGCCAGCCGCACCCCCGACCCACCCTGCTGCATCTCCCAATTCCATGGCAGCACGGTAAGGGCGAGCACTGACGAACGACGTCAGGCCCAGCCAATGCCCAGCTCCCGCAGAGCGGCCGCTGGCAACTCCACGGCGGCTATGGTCTTCCTCGCCTATGCCTCGGTGTCCGGCACGGGCGTTCCGCTCAGATGCTGGAGGAAACTTGAGTCGACTGTGATGTCACCGGTGAGACGCCATGCTCGCCGTTCGTAGGACAGGTCGCCGGTGACAGTGAAGGGCAGCTGACGCTGGTAGGCCATGATCGCCCACCCGTGATCGTCTCCTGCAAGCGGTACGTGGACCCGCAGCGGTTTGCCGTTGACTTCGGCTGCCACGATCACCAGGGCTGCCTCCTCGTCGGAAGCGGCGGCGTCTTCTCTGGTGAGGGACTTCACGAGGCCGATGAGGGTCTCTCTCCGCAGGGGCTCTTCCTGCCGCACCAGCCGCTCCCTGACGCTCGGCAGCCCCAAGATGACGTCCCTGTCGAGGACGATGGTGGCAAGGCCGACATCCGGCTTCGGTTCCCCGGCTGCCCACTCGAATGACAAGTCCACCGAGCGGAGGTGGTCTGGCTGCGACATCTCTTCGAGAGACTCGACCAAACCCGCGCTGAGCCCGTGGCTGCTGGGTGACTCCAGAGCACTTCCGTCCCAGGCCCGGGTGAGGCGCTTCGTGGTCTCCAGCCCCCGGGCCAGGGTCTCCATGACCCTTCGAGGGAAGGCCAGCGGGGGGTGTTGCGCCTCGTCCTCCGGGCCGTCGACCGGATCTCCGAGGCGGGTGACCACGGTGAAGACGAAACTGCCGTGCTTGGTGTGTCCGAGCCGTACGTCGTCCTCCAGGAAGCCACTGACAGCAGCCGGCCGACGGCCGCGGTGCGAGTGACGAGGGTCGGCGGTGGTGGTCGCCGCCGCTTTCATCAGTTTGTAGATGGCCTGGAGCGTCTTGTCGGCCTGGTGGAAGGGGATTGTTCCGTCGATCATTGCCTGGTCGAGGCGCACGAAGAAGAGGTCTGCCCGGGTGGCGACAACCTTCTCCAGCAGCTCGGCGGCGTCCCAGTCGTGAATGTGCCCCAAAGACTCCAGTGCGTCCGTGAACCGTGCCCCGAAGTCCGCGAAGTCGGTCGCCAAAGGGATCATGACGCGTGCCGCATCGCCCGAGCGTCCGGAAGCGTAGCGCCAGACCTCGCGGATGTGTGGCTGTCGCTGCTCGAGTTCCCAGTCGTGAGCCGCAAGGAACTGGGATACGGCGGGAGGGGTGAGCGTAGCCGCGACCTCGCGGTAGCCGTCCAGCGTCATGCGGCTCACCTCGAACCCTCCTCTGCATCACCGATTCGCTTCATGATCTTCAGCAGCTGATCGCCGGTGAACAGGTTACGGCGAGGCAGGTGCACAGTGTGCCGATCAGCGACAGGTTCAGTTTGTCGCAGATTATCTGCCGATTCCCAAAACATCCGGCTACGGGTGAAAAGGCCATCCTCATCAGTTCTGAGCCATGACGTCTGCTCGCGCGGGATGAGAAGAACCCCCAGGTAGGCCGGGATATAGCGCTTCTCCCGGGTCAGCTTCTCGAACGGCTTCTTCTTCATCTGCCAGGCCATGTGATCCTCCTTGAGGAGGCTCTCCTGGTACGTGCACTTCAACTGCAGCTCGAACTGAGGGCCGTAGTAGCCGCGGTACTCGGTAGACGAAACCACCGTGATGTCGACGCCCTCGTAGTCAGTCTCGTGCGGCTTGATCGAACAGCCAGCGGCATACGCGATCATCCGGGTGAACGAGACACTGAAATGCTCTTGCAAGGCCGTGATCGGTACCTGGCCTTCGGCGAGATCGGCATCGTTCATTGCCTCGTCAAGGTCTTCAAGGTCTTCCGCCGGCATACCGCCCCCTCAAGCTGCCCGAAGCCCAGAAGGTAGCCCTCAGCGGTCCCCCGCACAGCCCACCCGCGACTTCGTCACACGACCGAGACCCACTTACGCGTGAGGCACCACTAGCTGGTTGACGAGCCGCGCCGTTGAGGTCCTCTCACGCCCAGTCGACTCCCAGTTTCGTGAGGGCGGTGCGCTGGTCGGCGGTGAGTTTGTCGCGTCGGGTCTTGGTGTTGGAGACCCATACGCCGAGCTTCACGACCACCGGCTCCGTCTCGCCGTCGACTGCGATCTCCTCCCCGTGGGTCCTCGGGACCGGCCGGTCCGCGCCTTCCCGCGCGACCCACTGTGTGAGGGCTGTCAGGCCGCGCTGGAACGCCTGCTGTGCCTTGCTCGGCCCCTTCGCCGCACGGTCGGCCGTGGGGGCGGGAGAGGGCGCCTGGTCTGGCACGCCCAGCGCGGTCAGCCGCTCTTGCTGCTCGGGCAGCAGCCGCGCCCAGGTAGCCGGCTGCTTCTGCTGCTGGAGCCACCGTCCGATGTCGTCGCCATCCATGAGCACGCCGGGGCGATGTCGGGCAGCTGTCCGTCGGCGTCGACCAGGTCGGCCAGGACGCGGCAGTGCCGCTGCCAGTCCAGGGGCCAGGGGCAGTTCCAGTCCTTGTCGATCGCGGCGAGCTGCGCGGCTCGGGCCGCGGTGTCCTCGTCCTTCCCGAGACCGTCTTCGCGCCCTTCCTGCGGAGGTTGGCCATGTACTGGCCGATGGGCACCATCTCGTCGTCCTCGCCCCAGACGGCGTCCTGCCGGGGCGCAGGTGCCCGGTGGCCCGGCGGTACGACGGAGCGGCGAGCTTGGCCTCCCACGCCTCCTCGCCGGCTCCCACACCATCCCGGCCTCCGGCGCGTCCAGCAGGGTCTTGCGCCGGTCCTCGAGTTCTCCGGCGCGCAGGGCCTTGCGCTGTTGGGGACCCACCGGCCGAGCGGGAACGCCTTCGTGACGCCGACCTCGGTCTCGGTGTCGTACGGGACGGCGTAGAGGCCGGTGATGTCGTTCTCGGCCCGCCACCGGATCAGTGCCTGGTAGCCCTCCAGCCACACCAGGGACTCGGGACGGTACACCCGGGTGCGCAGGAACGCGGCGATCATGGCGGCGTCCCGCGGGCTGGAGAAGTGCAGCAGCGTGGACTCCGCTGCCGCGTCGGCGCCGTCCTTCTGGTCCTCGCCCTCCCTGCCAGCTCCGACGATCTGCCCGTCCTCGTCGCGGCGCAGGTGGACCTTGCGCTTCCCGCTCGTGAGGGCGCGGGAGGCGAGCTGCTCCACCAGGCGCTCATCGTGACTGCGCAGGCCCTGGAGGACCGCTACAAGAGGGCGGAAGCTCGCGGAGGCCACCATGTCGGTCGGGTCCTCGCCCGGCTCCAGGAACACCGGCACGATGATCCGCGCGATCTTCGTGGAGCCGTCGCGGTTGAGCCGGAGCGCACGGCCGATGTTCTGGACGATCTCGACCTGGGAGCCGCGGGTGTCGGCGAAGCAGATCGCCTCGACGCCCCGCTCGCCGGTGATGTCGACCCCCTCACCGAGGACGCGTACGGAGGAGAGGAACGCCCGGTGCACGCGCCGGTTGTTCGCGTCGATGCCGTTGGCGAACTGGCGCAGGACCTCGCGGCGCTCGGTGACGAGATGGTCGCCGCACAGCCAGGCCGACCACACCCGGTCCGGCGGGACGTGTCGGCCGCTCTCCAACTCGTAGAACTCCGCCTCGATCGACGACCTTGGCAGCCTCTCCGCGGCCGCCAGATCGGCATCTGACGCGTCGGTGACGTACAGCTCCGCCGCCGTCTCCGGCAGCTTCTCCGCGAACGCGGCCGCCTCCTCCACCTTCTGGTGGAACGTCATGACCGTACGCAGGTTGTATGCCGCGGCGTGCTCCAGGCGGGCGGCCTGCAGCAGTGCCAGGCGCCGGCCCCGCTGCGCTTCCTCCGACTCGCCCAGGACGGGGGAGGGGCCGCGGATCTCCAGGACGTCGATCTCGAACCCGGCGAGGATGCCGCGCTCGATCGCCTCGGACAGTCCGAGCTCGGCGAGCCACGCGCCGTAGGTGCCGTCCGGGTCGTCGGCCATGCTCGCGATCTCCAGCTCCTCGCCCTCGGCGCCCTTCTGCGGCCGGGCGGCGGCCAGGATCCGAGGGGTGGCGGTGAGGTAGAGGCGGAAGTCTGCCGGGATTCGGCTGTTGTCGTGGATGGCGGCCCAGGGCCGTCCGAGGTCGCCGGCGGTGCCGTGGGCCTCGTCGACGATCGCGAGGTCGAAGCCCGCCATCTGCTGTCCGTAAAGGCGTTCCCCGCCGCCAGAGCGGCCTCCAGGGCCCGCGGACCTTCCGCTGACCCTCGGGTGCATCAAGATCCTCGCGGTCCACCAGGGAGGCGTACGTGGCGAACACCACGACAGGCCCCGTCCCGGCCCACAGGGCGAGCTGGATCAGGTTCGTGTGGTGCGCACCCCCAGTTCGTTCAGCACCGGGTCGTTCTCCAGCGAGCACACCGCGACCATCGGGGCCCGGTGGCCCACCAGCCGCCATGCCTGGGCGGTCTGTGCGAGGGTCAGGGTCGGCAAGGTGGGGACGGTGACGAGGATCCGGCCGCCGGGGAAGCACTCCAGCGCGCTCGCGGCGCGGCCGTGATCGTCTTGCCGGACCCG